>NZ_JAUBUY010000094.1:0-8985 GCF_036705565.1 Microcoleus sp. AT8-B5 | reverse complement strand
AACTTGGGTATGGAAGTAATGCACGAGCGCAATGCTCACAACTTCCCACTCGACTTGGCTGCTAGTGAAGTCACTCCAGTAGCTTTGGTTGCTCCTTCTATCAATGGCTAAGTTTTAGTCTGAGATTACAAAAAGCGCTCCTAGAAATAGGGGCGCTTTTTGTTTGGGAAAAAATATTTTTTGGAACAATCAGACTCGGCGGTTGAAACCGCTACTACACAAACGAAGTCCGCGCAACGCGAGACTAAAGAATAGAATATTACAGCCGGATTTAGTATGGCGATAGACTCCAAATTTTTGAAGTCGTATATTATGGAAAAATGATTGTGAAAGGTAAGTCAGATGGTTGTCGCAATTTCTAAAGCAGGATTGGGTAAAGGTGCGGCTTTCCTGTCAAACGTGACATGGGAGACTCTGGAAAAATTGGATGCTGATTTGGCGGACACTGGGGCGCGTTTAACTTATTTGGATGGGTGTTTAGAAATTATGGCTCCTTTATCTGAGGCCCACGAAGAACCTAAAAACACTTTAGGCCAGCTTTTAGAGATTTATATGCGGATGAAAAACATCCGTTTCTATGGGCGCGGCAGTACAACTATCGGGATGAAGAAATTAGGCGCGCGGAAAGAACCGGACGAGTCTTATTGTTTGGGTACGCGCAAGTCAGTTCCAGATTTGGCGATCGAGGTGACAGTGACGAGTGGTGGAATTGATACGCTGGAAATCTATCGTCGGGTTGGTGTGCAGGAGGTTTGGTTTTGGGAGGATGGTGTAATTTCGGTTTATTGTTTGCGCCCAACGGGGTATGAGTTGGTGAGTAAGAGTGAACTGTTGGCGGATTTGGATTTGCGATCGATCGAGTTCTATTCGCGTATGGCAGACCAATATGATGCGGTGAATGCTTTTATGCGATCGTTGTAGAAGTTGAGAAGAGCGATTAAAAAAATCCTGCTTTCCCCTCACATTTTGCCTTGGCGGGAGTTTGTTTCCCAGCAGTTTCAGTTCCCGGATTTCGGTAGTTTTGCAGCAGCAATTGGGGCAAAAAGTAGTCACGTAGTTCACGTAAACTCACCGGGACTCCAACATTTCCTCAACTGTCAAGCCAATATCAATTGCAATCCGCTGAAGCAATCGAGGTGATATATCACGCCCTTTATGAAAAGGAACAGTAGTTCCTCGCCCATCTTGGTGACGGAACTGCTTATGTGAGCCTTTTTGACGCACCTCTACAAAGTCAAGGTTCTCTAGTATGCGGACTATTTCCTGTGGTTTCAGAACTGGGATATTGCTCATGTTTATCGGATCACAAT
The DNA here is from genome assembly GCF_036705565.1 of Microcoleus sp. AT8-B5. NCBI lineage: Bacteria > Bacillati > Cyanobacteriota > Cyanophyceae > Oscillatoriales > Microcoleaceae > Microcoleus > Microcoleus sp. AT8-B5. The sequence continues at coordinate 7,675 of NZ_JAUBUY010000094.1, read as the reverse complement.
CTGTTGTGTACCTATAAACTCAGTCTGAATGACGAGAGTATCATCTTCTAGGAGCATCTCAATTACCTCACGCAGATTCTCGTGTAACTCATCCAAGGTTTCTCCCTGGGAATGCGCCCCAGGAAATCCAGGAATATAACCAACGTAAAGCTTGGTCTCAGAATCTTTTTCGATTATAGCGGTAAATGTTTTCATAAGATTTGCTTTCTATTCGTTAAATGTAAGAAATGTAATCTCTCATAGATTATATAATATTTCACCTGCACTGAATGTATGCTTTGAATACGGGATTGAGGAAAAAGAGCGATCGCCCTCCTACTAACACTTTTTCCACTAAGCCACGTCGCGCTAAAGATTGTATAGCTTGCCAAAATTCTGGTTGGGATAATTCACTATCAGTAGCTTTTCGGGAAATATCTACAGTTTCATTTTGAGTTGCTAACCAGTATAATGCCTTTTTTTCTGAGCCTGATAAACGCTCTAGGTGAGAGTCTAAGATGGGTTCTAAGTCACCCAAGAATAAATCATTTACCTCGGATAAAAACAGGGAAACGCTACCATCAAACAACTCCAAAATAGTTGCAGCAATGATATTTAACCAGGAAGGATGACCTTGATAAAGGGCGATCAAGTCTGACCATTTTTCCTCATCGACTAATCCTTTTTGTTGGAAAATTTCTGCGGCTTGTTGTCCTAACCCTTTGAGGTGTAAGCTTCGCGTGGAGAGGTTTTCGGCTTCTAAATTCGCGATTTCTTTGGGTTTTTCCCAACTGAGGAGGATTAAACAACTCTGATGAGAGGATGTGGCAATTTGTTTGAAAAATTTGCCATAGTCTTCATAGCCTGCTAAATATTGACCTGCTAATTGACTGCTACTAAAAATATTCTGTACGTCATCAAGAATTACTAGACAGCGAGAAGATCGGAAATAATCGATGATTGTGGGTAATGGGAGTTGTTGCGATCGCCCAAAAAATTGCTTGAGTTCGGTTTGGAGGGTGGAAAGTGCGGGAGTGTTGGTGAGGCTTAACCAAATAATATAATCAAATTCGGTTTGAATTTGTTCGATGAGTTTGAGGGCGATCGCACTTTTGCCAATTCCGCTTAAGCCGTAGATGGTAATCAAGCGGGTATGGGCTTGTAATATCCATTTTTTGAGGGTGGAGAGTTCTGAGGTGCGATCGTAAAAGTAAGGGAGTTCGGGTGCGTCTGTTAAATCGATTATGGGCGATCGGGCTTGATTTTGGGGAGATTCAGGGGGAAAGGGCGATCGCTGCTTGGCCTCTTCTGCATCTTGCCTTTTTTCTCCACAGATATTGATATGAGTTCTATTAATTTTACTATTAACAATCTGTGAAGAGTTACCAAAATTGTAAATACTAGATACTGCTTTGCTTTCTAAAATAGAGCGAACATTAGATTGTTTAATATCGTCTCCCAATATGTCAGAAAGCATCTTCCATAATTTCCTAGAAACTTGTTTAATATGATCTTCACTACGATTGCACTTTTTAGCTATCTTATGATATTTCTCACCCTCCCAAACTTCTTTTAAGATAGAGCTTTGTAATGAATCAATATGTTTTCCCGTCTTCACAAATACTTGCTCGTCAGTCCATTGTAAAACCTCTTGGATGTCCATACCTAAAAGGGGGTTGAGTTTTGGTCATCACACTATATCACACTTTATAACACCTGGAAAACTAAATAACACTTTTTCTTGTTAATAAATTTTTTTAAAAAAGGTAAGTGTACACTAAATAACACTTTTATGAATAGCCAAAAATACATTTTTATATTAAATTATGATCGGGAGAGATATAAGGAATATAGTAGAAGTTTATAAGTTATCAAATGCTCTGGAGGAAATATGACACCGTTTAACTGGTTTGCCAAAGACGCCTCTCAAGGAGAGCAGAAACTCACTTCTGGGGAGGTGCAGCGGATAGTTGGCGAATTTAATAAATGTTTGCCACGCATTATGGGGACACCTGAAGTTTTAGAGGGGATAACCTTTGAGGAGGCTATCAGTTATTTCCAGAGCGATCGTCCAGGAACTCCTAATTTAAAAAAAGGAGCAATTATTCGCCAAGAGCATCCCGAAGGGCAAATTTTAGGACAGGTGTTTTTAGACGAAAAGAATAACCTTGTTTGTCATTCAAATGGAATACCTTATGGTCGTCAGTTGATTGCCAAAAAGCTAGATCAAAAATTAACTGATGTCTTGGGCGCTCAAGAATTAGTGACCATTGAGTTGAAGGCTAAAGAATTTGGTGAATCTCAGCTTACTGAAGAACCTACTCAAAAATCGCGGATTGTAAAAGTTTCTAAGATAGTTAGTATCATTATTTGGTCGATTATAATTCTAATTGTATTCATCCCGTTACTGGGACGATTAGTTATGAGTCAGGCTTTAGCGGCAGAATTAACCTCTCATCCCTCCCTAGAAGTTACTCAATCTATAGTGGCCTTTGGTGGAAGAGAAGAAGCTTTCAAAAAAGCTGTGAACAGTGCCAATCAAAGTGCTAAACAATATGCTAACAATGAATTGAATCGGTGGGAAGCTGATTTAATAAATCGAATTGATACGGATTTTTTAAATTGGTATTTTAATTATTTTAATCAGAAACAGCAAGAATTTGGTGTTCTTTTTCAATATATAGGCGAGAATGTTATGAATGGGTTTAATCCGACTATAGTCAATGAAAAGATTGCCAAAAGCATAAATGACAATATTCAAAGAGAATTTTCGAGGAGAGTATTGCAAGCAAATTCAGCAGAGATGAAATTTCATACAATAGTAATTGATACAGCTAATTTTTATATTGAACAATTATCTAAGGAGTTTGATGATGTACCAAAAATGTATACAATTCCCCAATCCGACTGGGCTAAATATTTAGAAGGTATAAATTTTAGGCTACAAAATGAACGAGGAGATGAAGTATCTTTAGTAAGATTTGTAGGTGCTGCTGGGACTGCTAAAATTACGGCTACAATTGCTGCTAAAGCAGGTAGTAAAGCTGTAGCTGCTCTTTCTGCGAAACTAGGAAGTATGATTGAGCCTACCCTTGCCATAGGTTTAATCGCTTGGGATTATTGGGATTATACGCAAGGAGTTAAAGAAGACAAGCCCCGTTTGCGTGAAGATTTAGTCAACTCTTTACATGACATTAAAAAATCTATTTTGAGCGAGCCAGAACATAGTGTAATGTGGGTGGTCAATGAATTAGAGGAACAAATTAAAAACAATGTTTGGCAGGCGAAATTTCCGGCTTAAAAGTTTAGAATTGATATGCTTTCTATCTAGATAGCAGTTTTACGCTGCGTCAGGCAAAATAAATCTCCAATTGGAGAAGAGGACTTGCCATGACGCACTGTTATCTGCACATTTAACTAGCGAGGCCCAGCTTCTATAGCAGAATTAGCTATTTGAACAAGCGTTTCCTCACGCCCATTCTTCATCGTTACTCGATACAAAACGCCTTGATACTGCCATTCAACTAAGGCCGTGCAGTAAGCACCACAACCATTAGAAAAAACTCCTTGTGTTCGGCCTGCTAATTGAATAGTTTTAAATTCACTCCTAAATCCTCTAGGCGCTGGTTGGGCTGGTTCTCCACCTCTTTCTGCTGAGATACTCCCGATATAGCAAGGCGTACTGCTGCAATTAGGTATGTGGCCCATGTCAACACTATAGCCATTTGTTTCTACTCGGTTTTTTAAGTAAATTTTTTCTGAGAATGGAAGCTGACTGGGGAGAAAAATTGGTACTCTCGTCTTACCTTCAATCTGCGATACAATTTCACGAACAGGAAAAGAAATACTCGATCGAGAATTACCTCCTTCAGAATTAGCAGACTGAGGGCGAAACCCTTGCACAAACTTCGTCCACCGCTGAATTTTATTACCAGTAATATCTAAAATTGGAATAGAACGAGTCCTCGATATTGGCCGCCCAGCCTCCCCCTGAGAATATTCGATCGCAGTACGCTCTGGTTTCCCTAAACCATAAGTATTAGCAATATCGCTAGCCAACTGACAGTTTATTCTGAATTGCCCCATATCAATTTTACCATTTCCGGCGCGGTAGTACCAAGTTCTACCGCCAGCGTTGGGTATCTCCTGACAGTCCGAATATGTCACCTCAAACATCTTCGCAATATGCACGTCATAGAGGCGCAATTGACCCCCATAAGCAGATTTTGTGGTATTGGTTTCTGACACCGTAAGGGTATAAGTTCCTTCCGCGTGTTGTAACCTCATGGGAACTTGTGTTTGAGCGATCGCCCTCGGTATCCCCTGAATTTGGGTTACTGTTCCCCAACTCAAAGTAACAAACCCCAAACTTGTTAGTAATAATTGTTTTGTAACTTTCATTTGTCCCTTAAAAGCTAGAGGATATTTAGAGCCTATCTTCAATATAAGTTAAAGCCACGTTAATTTTTTCCTCTGTAAGCTCAAATAATCCCCCGATCAACTTAGGTGGATATTGAGCCGTCACATAGTCCATGATGCCCTAGATAGTGATGCGCGTACCTGCGATCGTCAGTCCTCTTTCTGTACGGATAATCCCTGTTTGTTCGTTGGATATGATTGTCATCTCTCTAGCATCCTACAAGTGATCTCTATATTACTAGCTGATTAATGGCCAGCCCTAGATGTGCTATCGCTAAAGTTGTATTCGCCAATAGCCGATCAATATGATGCGGTGAATGCTTTTATGCAATTGATGTAGAAATTGAGAAGAGTGCAGCACAAGCATTGTTAACTTTCATTAGAAGTGTCACCCGATCGCCCTTGAAAACTAATGCGGCGGTAGACTTCAGACATCGGAAGTTCTATATTTAAACTGTGCAGGACGATCGCCCGATCGAGCCGATCGCAAACTTGCCATTGCCAACGATCGCTACTTGGGCGATCGCCATTATAATATTGCTCAATATATGGTTCAGCTTGACTAACCAGCAAATATTCACAAAAACTAGCAAGAGAGCGATATTTTCTGAACTTTTCACCTCGATCGTAGCCTTCAGTAGAGGGCGAAAGAACCTCAACAATCAGTAAAGGATTGAGAATTTCATCCGTGCGATCGCCATTGAATTCTGGTTCACCATCAATGACCATAACATCGGGATAAGTTCCATGATTGAAGCTAGGAATCCAAATTCGTAGATCGCCGTTATAGATTTGAAAATTTGTGTCTCGCACAGTCACGTTAAGAAAAGTCGTAATGTCTACGGTAATACGGCTGTGAGCAGGGGAACCTCCTGGCATAGCGATAATCTCTCCGTTACAATATTCGTGACGTTCTTCAGCAGTTTCCTCGATCGCCCGGTATTCATCTGGAGTAAAGCGAGTCTTTGTCGCATCGGGAAGATTTGGCGGGTTGGTTTGAGTTATAACCACGATCGCACCTCCTAAATAATTAGACCTTAAATAATTATGGCTGACAGCTAGATAATTGTCTCAACCCAGAGGCGTTTTCTGGATTTCCTTCAAATTCCATAAATAACTCTCCATGCCTTTTTCCGCTTCTGCTTCACAACCGCTAAATTCTCGCTTTCCTTTTAGTTTTAACACTCAATTGCTTAGTAAGCGATGTATAATAATGCAAAGCAAAAAGCAGATTAATTCCAAAAAACACCAAAGTTAAAACAAATGTAAAAAAAGACGTAAACGACAGCCGGGAAGTCATCGTAAACATCGCCAAAATGATTGAGCAAAGCCCAAAACCGGAAGCAAAAGAACTTAAAAGCAGCAACCGCACCTTAGACATAGTTTAATTTAAAGATTATCAGTAAAATACACTCTTGGCATCTACAGAGGAGTGCCAAATGATACTTATTACTATATAGCGGAATTGCTCAGTTCCGCCAAGCGCAAAACGACTGCTTTCCTAAAAAGGTTTGAATTATAGAGAAAAATACAGCCCGCGCTCTTGTAAACTCCTGTTGCTCGACTTAATATCAATCACAGGAATTCCCCAGCCTCCGCGATTATTCCACCTTTCGCCGTACAGTCACCGCAGCCGCAATCGGGCTGACAGCAAAGTATTCGCTTCCAAAACCGCGCTTTCCCTGGGATTCCAAACATTGCCAAAATCCACAAACGCCGTCACCTGCAAAACTCCTTGGTTGTCGCGGGTGCGCTTGCATCGGATACCGCAACTCGGCTGAATCACAAATCCCGCTATCGGCCAGCAAAGCCTCCTGACCAGGAATTTCAAAGGTGGTACCCGCCACGTGATTTATCCGTGGAATCAATCGAAAATCGAAAATCGAAAATCCTCAAGAAAGAGCATTTATCCGTGGGGTCGCCTCTAAAATCTAAAATCTAAAATCTAAAATCGATTGACGGTAGCCCCGCAATGTGTATGAGCCCCCTATACCGAATGGTTCGATCGACAAAAGCTCTGCCCCAGCCAATTTCACATCCGATCGCACCCCCAGCAGCCTCTCAGGAGCAAACAACCGCACGTACTGCAATTGACCCGGCCAGATCAAAAATCGACTCTCAGGGCTGCTGCTGCTCACCGTAGCGCCAAATGCGGCGACTCCCTGACAAAACTGCGATCGCGCCGCCAAGACATCTCTCTCTCCCCTCTGAGTAAAATCCTGAAACAGCCTCAGCACCGCAACCCGATTTCTGCCCCGATTATCTGCTTCCGGCGACAACGGAAAATCCTTTCCCAGCAAAGATGTATCGCTTTCTCGCCTGCTGGTACCGATACCGATCGCGATTTCTCTTCTCGGATTTTGCACGATCGGCTCGCGGTAAATCAACTGCCAACTACTTCAAATCGATCGACTTTTATCGTACCCGCAATCTTAGCAATTATGCAGGCTGTGTCGGTGGGGGAACAGCAGGCGGCAAAAGCTGTTCGGCTGAAAGCAAGGGCGCTGGCGGCGCGGGTTATGGGAGAGGAGCCGGATTTGGCCGTCGCGGGTTGGGAATCGGAAATTCGTGTCTGTTTTCTCCTCGGTTCGGCAATGGAGGGAGAGTTTCTGGGGCCTCACTTTGGGTCAATTGATCGAACTCCGGGATGCTATTTTCTTGCTCTGTAGTGTCTTTATCTAATTCTGAACCCGAGTATAAATCACGAAGCCGATCGCGATCGTCTGCTGTTTCTTGATCTAGTTTGAATTGAGACGGTAAATGATCATGCAAAATTGGCGCTTGCACCCCTGAGTCGGTAGCAACCATCGACTCGCCAAGACTTAGAGCTGATAGGAGTGCGGGGCAAATAGCTGCAATTGAAAAACCAAGTGCTAATGCCTTGAAAAACTTGATTTTACAAAAGCCTCTAGAAAATTGCACGGGCATGACAGATTAGCCATATTTGATAGTTATTTACACTTACGATCGGGCGCAGCCGACGCAATTGCAAGGAATAAAATTACTCTATCACTTTTTAAACAATTAATTCCTTAACTCAATATAAAGATAGTTGACAGCAACTCTAGTTTGTGTAATTCACAATTACTGAAAAAACTCTAACCGAAAGCATCGAGGATACCCGCCACGTCATTCATCCGTCCAGAAATAAAAAACCTGTATCCGATGAAACTTGCCCCCGAAATTTATCCGTGGGGCCAATGCTTCAATTCTAAAATCTAAAATCTAAAATCTAAAATCTAAAATCTAAAATCTAAAATCTAAAATCTAAAATCTA
>NZ_JAUBUY010000013.1:94762-148159 GCF_036705565.1 Microcoleus sp. AT8-B5 | reverse complement strand
GTTCATCCTGAGCCAGGATCAAACTCTCCGTGTTGGATTGTTTTTTTTGGCTTAGGTCAAGTTCTTTCTACTCAGCACAAAGGCTGGCTTTTTTCCCTTGACTTTTTTCTCGTTGTTTGCGATATTGAGTATCAGCGATGCCTTTACTCTCAATCTTAATTTTTTGACGAGGTTAATATTGCTTTAAGCTTTCAAACTATTCTTTTTTCTAGGTTCAGTTTTTTACCTTTAGTTCGCGGTTGTTTGAACCGCTTCCCTTCTGGCGCTTTATTAATGTATCAACTCTCCCCAGAGTTGTCAAGCGTTTTGTGAAAATATTTTTGACTTTTTTTGGAAACTATACACACCAAGGGTTTGAGCTACTGATTTCCGATCCTGCCTCCGCTGGCTGACTCCTTTTTCCGGGAAGGGGTCTTTTTTTTGGGCAAGATTGGACTTTTGAGGGGAGTATCTACCGCGCATGGGTAGAATATCTCTACGTGTAGCTGTTTTATATATAGATGTTCGATCGCCCGCTTATGAAAAAACCTACAGCCCGCCCTAGTGGCTTATTCATTACCTGCGCTTCACTGCTGCTGGCTTCTTGCAGTCAGACGAACACTCCCCAAACCTCTACTACAGTATCTCCGGCGACTTCGCCATCTCCCGGTGCTTCCCCAGAGGGTTCGCCTGGGGGGAGTTCCAACACTATATCTATAGGTATTGGGGTGGCGCAAACTAGCAATGTGGCTTTACTGGGTCAGGAACAGGTGGCTGGCGCGAAAATTGCTGAGAAGTATTTCAACGATAAGGGCGGTGTGGATGGGACGCCGATTAGACTGGTGTTCCAAGATACCGGTGGAGACGAACAAGGGACGATCAATGCTTTCAATACTCTGATCAATCAGGATCAGGTGGTTGGTATTGTGGGCCCAACTCTGTCACAGCAAGCTTTTAGTGCCGCTCCGATCGCCGATCGAGCAAAAGTTCCCGTACTCGGCCCCTCCAACACGGCTAAAGGCATTCCCCAGATTGGCGATTATGTGGCCCGAGTCTCTGCGCCTGTGGCCGTGGTAGCACCAAATGCAGTTAAAGCCGCCCTCAAGCAAAATCCCAATATTAAGAAAGTAGCCGTGTTTTTTGCTCAGAATGATGCTTTTAGCAAATCTGAGACTGAAACTTTTCAGACAACGGTTAAAGATATGGGACTGGAATTGGCAACAGTCCAAAAATTCTTGACTACTGATACAGATTTCCAATCTCAAGCCACTAATGGGATAAATGTCAAGCCGGATTTAATCATTATTTCTGGGTTGGCCGCGGATGGAGGCAATTTAATTAAGCAATTGCGGGAGTTGGGTTACAAAGGCGTTATCATTGGGGGCAACGGTCTGAATACTTCTAATGTATTTCCTGTTTGCAAGGCTCTTTGCGATGGGGTTTTGATTGCCCAAGCCTACAGCCCGGAATATCAGAATGAGATTAATAAGGCTTTTCGTGATGCTTATCGCGCCCAATTCAAGAAAGAACCGCCTCAGTTTAGCGCTCAAGCTTTTACTGGTGTACAAGTTTTTGTTGAGTCATTAAAGGCAATTAATGCTAAGTCTAAGGTTAGCGAAAAGCCATTGGCAGAGTTGCGTACAAATTTGAATCAGCAGTTGTTGGGTGGCCAGTACGATACGCCTTTGGGGGAAATTTCTTTTACGCCTGAAGGTGAGATTAATCAGAAAGAGTTTTATGTGGCACAGATAAAAATGGATGCTGATGGAAATAATGGTAAGTTTGAATTTTTGAAATGAAGGCACTACACGGATTCTAACACGGATACACGGATGAGTTATTGAGTGTGAGTCTGAGGTCAACCCCGCTGCCCCTTTGGGGGGAAGTCAGAAATCAGAGTAAAAATTGTATGCTGTTTGTTTTTGAATGATTTAATGTTGATGCCGAATCTCTAACTGGTGATGGACTTAACTCTGTTTTTGCAACAATTTTTGAATGGTTTGTCGATCGGCAGCGTGTATGCTATTTTTGCCTTGGGATACACGCTGGTGTTTTCTATTCTGGGAATTATTAATTTTGCTCACGGTGCAGTATTTACTTTGGGTGCTTATTTCACCTATGCGCTGATGGGAGGTACTTTCGGTTTTAATGGGTTGTGGGCTAATGCTCGAATTCCCCTGCAGTTGCCTTTTGCTGTGGCGTTAATTTTGGGAAGTGTCATGGCTGGTTTGGTAGGAGTAATTGTTGAACGAATTGCTTTTTTACCTTTGCGCCGCCGACTCTCTGATCCTCTGCTGACGGTGGTTTCTAGTTTGGGTGTGGCAGTTGCGATCGCCAATCTTATCCAATATCTTGTAGGGGCGGAAATTTACACTTTTCCTGCTAACACTTACGGCTATTTGCCCGCTGCCATTAACTTTGGGACGGCGGATAAACCAATTCCGATTCGGACTGTTCAAATAGTAATTTTTGCGGTATCAGTTGCGATTGTGGCTGTCTTAACTTACTTAATAAATTTTACTAAATTTGGCAAAGCAATGCAGGCTGTGGCTGAAGATGCTACTACTTCTAGTCTGTTGGGTATTGATACTGATAGATACATTGTTTTGACGTTTTTTGTGAGCAGTTTTCTGGCTGGTTTGGCGGGAAGTTTGGTGGGTTCGAGTGTGAGTATTGCTGGGCCGTATTTTGGTATTGCTTTTGGTTTGAAGGGTTTGGCGGTGATTGTGCTGGGTGGGTTGGGGAGTATTCCTGGGGCAGTTTTGGGTGGGTTTATCATTGGTTTGGTGGAGGCTTTTGTGCCGGGAGATTTTTCGGCTTATAAGGATGCTGTTGCTTTTGCCATATTGTTTATTATGCTATTGGTTAGACCGCAGGGTTTGTTTGGTCGGCGTTTGATTCAAAAGGTGTAAAAGAGATAATTAGGTGATTAAAATTGGGGCGATGGTTCGACGCTTCGCACGCACCAACGGCCACGGGGGATTGCCCCCTAAAGAAACTAATTATATCGGAATGATTTAACCGCAGAGGACGCAGAGAACGCAGAGAAAGAGAAGAGAGAAATGAATTATTATGAGGGGACTGGATTTGAGATGAAGTTGGTATTTAAGTATTTTTATTATTTAAAATAAAATTATGGCTGCATTTTTTACTACTTACGGGTTTTTGATTGTCTCGATGTTGTTGGGTGCAATGTTGGGAATGTCGCTATATTTGCCTTTAATGACTGGACAGTTGTCTTTGGCTAGCCCTGGTTTTTATGCGTTGGGTGGGTATATTGCGGCGATTTTGTCTACGACGGTGTTTAAGCCGACAGGGGGTTTGTTTCCTCTACCATTGCTGTTGGTGGAGATGATAATTGCAGGGGTTGTTTCGGGGTTGCTGGGGATTTTGGTGGGAATTCCGGCGCTGCGGTTGAGTGGGATTTATTTGGCGATCGCAACTATTGCTTTTGTGGAAATTTTGCGGGTTTTATCGCTGAATCTGGATATCACTGGCGGGGCTGTGGGCATTTTTGGGATTCCGCAACCGTTTGGGACGCCGATCGAGTATTTGTGGATTGTACTACCTTTACTGTTGGTGAGTATGGCGATTGTCTATCGGCTGGAACGGATTCGGGTGGGGCGGGCTTTTGCGGCGATTCGGGCTGATGAGTTGGCGGCTGATGCGATCGGCATTAACCCAACTTTTTATAAGGTTTTGGCTTTCACGTTAGGTGCTGTTTTAGCTGGGGTTGTGGGTGCAGTTAGTGCCCATTTTTTGAATACTTGGAACGCGCGTCAAGGGACTTTTGATGCTAGTATTATTTACTTGACTTCTGTGTTGATTGGTGGTAGCAGAACGTTTCTGGGAGCAGTTTTGGGTGGGATGGTGTTTACTGCTTTACCGGAGGTTTTGAGGGGGATGGCGACTATTCAGGGATTGCCGATTTGGTTGGCGCAATTTCTGCGGGATGGGCGGTTAATTATTTTTGGATTGCTGATTGTTTTGGGGACGATATTTTTTCCGCAAGGGTTGGTGACGCCGGAGTTGTTGAAGAGGTGGAGGAAGGGCGATCGTACTTCTGTTTAAAATTAGATTTTTGGTAAAGAAAGGTGCGATCGCATCCCCACTCCTTATCGATCGCCTATCCATAAGAAAAGTAAGGGGCGATCGCCTATCAGTAAAAAAAGCAAGTGCGATCGCCAGAAAACTGAAAATCAGCCAATGAATTAATCACGATCGGGAAATACATCTTCTCCAAATTCGGAGAGCAACCATTCCATATGAGCTACTCCTTCTCGTTCCACATAAATCCTATCAATTTCATTTTCTTCTTGTGCCTTATAAATCATAATAGTTTCATCTTCGACCCGACTAAGTTCAGCCAAGTCTGCTAGATGTTGGGCAGCCTCTTGTTTGTTGAGGAATGTTTGACTCTCGTAGTTATTACTATTAGGTTTAGCTACTAGCCACGAACTGCCTTGTCGAATAATAATGCCTACTTCACTTCCATTAACCAAGACCTCGTACTGCCCACTTTCCGTACCAGTCCCAGTTATGTCTCTGTACACGAAGCTCATGATATGTCTCCAATCTTCTAACGAAGCTGCTTTTTTGCTCTTCCGTATCTTAAACCGATCGCTCAAAACTGCAAAGCGAAAAAAGACGGAAAAAGACGGGTCTTTCTAAAATCGCTATGCAAGGCGGATAAAGACGGATAAAGACGGATAAAGTCGGGTATACTAACTATAGTTCTCCGACCCCCCTACTGATGGACACTGCCCATATCTTGCAATTTGTAGATAAAGTGCTCAGTGCGAAGACAGGCAAACATCTAAATGACTTGCAGCGTAAAATTATCAAGGGAATACTCAATCGACAAAAGTATTCTGATATTGCAGATACTTACGGGTGTACGGCGGGTCATGCTAAGGATGTAGGTTACGAGCTTTTGCAAATGCTATCTAATGCTTTTGATGAACCAGTTGATAAAGGGAATCTGGAATCTGTTCTAGAACGGAAATTAAATCTGAATATAAATTTTGGCGATCGCAACACTACTAATTTTGGTGATAGCAATACAATTAATTATATCAATGGCTGCTCAGAACTACCCACTCCTACCCCAGATAAAAGTCAGCCTCCGACTCCCGACTACCAGGATGGCACGAATCAAGTTAAAATTGAAATGGTTGGTAAATTACGACAGTTGGGATTGAAGGATGAGCAAATTGCAGAGGTGCTAGGGTTGGCCTGGGAGGTGGTGAAGCAGATAGATTGATAATAGCTTTTAGTTGTTTAAAACACACATCCTCAGTCAGGAGGTATAAGTTTTATGTTTGCAGTTGTCACGCCAGAAAAAATTCATTTGCCCCCAGGAACACTTATAAAATTTCCCGCAAACTGGCAGGATTACCAATCACTTGTAGCACAATTGGGCGATCGTTCAATTCCGCGCATCAAATATCGACCAGGAGAGATTTTATTAATGTCCCCTTTACCAGTACACGGAAAACAATCTCATATTATTGCAATGGTGGCAATGGTTTTCCTAGATTACTTGGGGCGAGATTATGAAGCTTTTACACCAATTACGATGGATTTGCCGGAGGTAAGAGGAATTGAACCAGATTATTGTTTTTATATCGATAGTTGTGCGACAATTATTGGTAAAGATCGGATTGCTTGGGGTGTTGAACCGCCGCCGGATCTAGTAATCGAAGTAGACGTAACTAGCTACACGGATTTAGATGATTACTTGCCTTATCAAGTGCCTGAAGTGTGGCTGTTTAAGAAAAATAAGCTCAGAATTTACGACTTGCAAAACGATCGATATGTCGAAAATTCAGTTAGCCGTTATTTTCCCAATTTTAATGTATCAGAAATTGTCGAGGAATGCTGGCAAATGTCGCGCGATCGCCCTACAAGTACAGTCATTCGGGAGTTGCGGCAAAAAATTGAAAGGGAGAACGGTTGAATCATATCGTGTCCGGTGAATTGACCATAATTCCTGTAGGGGCAGGTTCACCAACAATAATCGCCTAAAACCCACAATTATCATAAACCTGCCCCCGCCCACCGACTACAAACAATTTTGATTGCGGGTAATTAAACAAACATGGTATTCTGCCAAATCTTAATACTTTTGTCACTACTGCCGCTAGCCATAAACTCTCCTTCTGGGCTAAAATTAACCGAATAGACAGAGTTATTGTGACCCGCAATATTACAAATTTCTTGACCGTCTTTCACTCGCCAAATTTTAATAGTTTGATTGCTGCTGCTAGCCAGAATCTCGCCATCGGGACTAAAAGCAATAGAATCAACATACCAAGAATGTCCTGTGATAGTTAAAACTTCTTGCCAATCTTTGACCCACCAAATTTTAATAGTATTGTCATGGCTACCGCTAGCCAAAAACTCTCCATTTGGACTAAAAGCTATGCAGCGAACGGAGTCTGTATGACCTGTAAGTGTGCGAATTAGCTTCCCATCTTTAACTCGCCAAATTTTGACGGTTCTGTCCCAACTGCAACTAGCAATAGTTTCGCCATCCGGGCTAAAAGCAACCAAATAAACTAAGTTGGTGTGACCCGCAAGGGTGCGAATTTCTTGCCCGTCTTTGACGCGCCAAATCTTGATTGTTTTGTCCCAACTGCTGCTAGCAATAATTTCGCCATCGGGACTGAAAGCTGCGCTGTAAACTGAGTTAGTGTGACCCACAAACGTGCGAATTTCTTGCCCATCTTTCATCCGCCAAAGTTTGACAGTTTTGTCGTGGCTGCTGCTGGCTAGCATCTTTCCGTCAGGGCTGAAAGCTACTGTATAAACTGAGTTAGCGTGTCCTGTGAGGGTGACAATTTCTTGCCCGTCTTCAACTCCCCACAGCTTGATTGTTTTGTCATCGCTGCCGCTGGCTACAACTTCTCCGTTGGGGCTGAAAGCCACAGAGTAAATTAAGTTTTTGTGGCCTGTTAGGGTGTGAATACATTGCCAGCTATAGGTTTGCTGTTGGGGCTGGGCGGGAGTTTTTCCTGGTTTAACTAACTTGGAACTTGTTTTAGGAATTGCTAGATCGATCGCAACTTGGGGATTAATTTCTTTTAATACTTCAACAGCCGTTTGATAGCGGCGGTTGGTAGCATTGGCAATCATTTTGTCTAAAATTTTTCCGAGTTGTTCACTCACGGGGTTGTTAGCCAAATACTGTCGCCATATCCAGGAATCTTCACCAGGATCAAACAGGTCAAAAGGGGAAACTTGAGTTAGCAAGTACAAACAAGTTACGCCTAAACTGTACAAATCGCTGGTAAAAAATGCTTTGCCTCTAGCTTGTTCGGGGGCGATGTATTCGGGGCTGCCGATGCTGGTTCCTGTTTTGAGTAATGCTGTACCTGTAGCAATTTTGGCAGCGCCAAAGTCTACTAAGACTAATTGTTTGTCGGCGCGGCGAATGATGTTTCCGGGTTTGATGTCTCGGTGAATAACGTTGTGGGAATGGATGAAGTGAAGGACGGGTAATAGGCTATTGAGTAAGTCTTGAATTTGATTTTCTGTAAATCTGCCTTCTGTTTCTACAATTTGTGCTAAATTTTGCCCGTCGATAAATTCTTGGACTACATATTGTCTGCTGTCTTGGATAGAATAGGCTAATAGTTCGGGAATTTGAGGGTGTTTTCCCAACTCGTCTAATCGCATTGCTTCTTGTTCAAAAAGTTCGGCGGCTTTTTTGCTGTTGCGATTGCTTGCTGATGGGATGAGTGGGGTTTCTGCAGGTAAAAATTGTTTGATGACGCAGCGAGGTTTTGAGGGTTTGTCTTCGTCAACGGCGAGGAATGTTCTACCAAAACCGCCTTGTCCGATCGCCTTTATCGCCCGGTAGCGATCGCGCAGCAGCAGTTTTGAACGGCAATGTTTGCATAATTTGACTGCGGGGGGATTTTGCGGCTTGGAACAGTTGGGGTTTAGGCAGTAACTCATTCGATTTTAGATTGCGGATTTTTGATTTTTGATTTTAACTTTTTGAATATTTCCACAGCGCAGTAGATATTATACCTCATTAGCTTTTTAGGAACGGGCTAGAAGCCCATTCCACAAGAAATTCACTCTTTGTGGAATGGGCTTCTAGCCCGTTAAGCGAGAATGGTGATCTGGGCGTGAGTTCCGGGGTACCTTACTATATATGCCAGTTGCGTCAGTTCTGTTTTAGAAATTCCACATGACGGGGTTGTCGTCTAAACGATCGGTGACTGTTCGCCCGATCGCGTCAATTTCTTTTAATTCCTCTTCACTCAATTTTACCTCAGCAGCTTTAGCATTTTCGGCTGCTTGTTCCCCGTCGCGCGCGCCGACAATTGCATTTGTTTGTGGCTGGGAAATCAACCAAGCTAAAGCTAAGTTGCCCAAGCTTGTCTGGTGGCGATCGGCAATTGGCCTGAGTTGATTTAATGCTGTTTGCACTCGGTCGTAATTTTCTTTGATGAACAGCTTATTTTTGGCGCGGTGGTCGCCTTCTTCAAACTTGTGTTCTGGCCCGAATTTACCTGTCAATATTCCTTGAGCTAGAGATGAATAAGCAATAATTGAGATATGATTGTCAACACAATAGGACATAACATCTTTTTCTACCCAGCGCCAAAACAGAGAATAGGGCGGTTGCAGGCTGTCGATGCGTCCGTATTGGGCGGCTTCTTCTATTTGGGCACGGGAGAAGTTGGAAACGCCGATCGCCCGAATTTTCCCCTGTTCTTTTAACTTGTTCAGGGCGTCCATTGTTTCTGCAATTGGCACTAACTCGGAATTCCAACTGCCAGCGGGCCAGTGGATTTGGTAAAGGTCGATATAATCGGTGTTGAGGTTTTTTAGGGATCGATCGCACGCTTCGATTAACAAATCGGGTTTCAGGTGGTTGGCGAAAACTTTGCTAGCATAAACTACTTGCCATCGCACATCTGAAAGTGCTTGACCGATAATTTGTTCCGAATGCCCTTCTCCGTAAACCTCAGCCGTATCAAAGGTGGTAATACCTGCCTCAAAAGCCGCGCGCATTGCTTTGACAGTTTCAGCATCCTCAATTCCCACCCACATCCGCTTCCCAGCTTGCCAAGTCCCCATAATTATCGGGGTAATCTGAATTTGTGATGTCCCCAATTGTCGCTTTTGCATACCCTAAGTCCTCATTTATATTTTTAGTATTCACCCTCAAGCTCTCTAATCTTAACAGAAAACAGTTGGGTAGTCTCCACATTAATGCTATCGTTTTATTTTGCAATAAATAGCGATATACAAAGTTAAAAATTAAAAATGGGATAATCTCGCTTGTGCAGCTAAGGATCGCGAATTAAATAACTTACAATTTTAATTATTATTGTGGAAGTTATTTAATTCTCATTCCTAAGCTAGAAATTGGAATTAGGAGTCAGGATCCAGTAGGAAACAAGTCAGAATGAAGAAGGAAGAAACCAGAATAAGTGTTTTTACAAATATGAGATGCTCCCATTATAAGAGTCTAAACCTACCTTATAAAGCAATAATTTAATCCTCTAAAATCACTTCTGCATCTTGTGTTGCTTGAGAACTTTAGCGGGACTGATAAATGAAATACCCTGAGAAGATGAGGTACTAATCATGACAGCTTCAATGACAGGATCGTAAACCGTTTTTTCTGCAACCCACTCCACAATAAAGTTTGCACCTGAGCCTCCACTTGTATCATCTGCTGCAATAAAAAAGTCTGTGGAAGCAAGGGGCTTGAGTTCTACTGGACTCTTAATGTCGTGCCTAATCAATTTCCCATCGCTATCGTAGTAACGCACCGAAGTAATAATAATCGAATTTGTCAGATCCGTATTGCGGATACTGAGGGTGGCTGACAAATTCATGACTTGATCCTTGCTATTGTAGTGATAAATATGTGAGTAAATAGGGACATATACGGTTTGTCCCATCACAACTTTTGTTTTATCTAACGGGACTGCTTTCAGTGAAATTTCACGTTTTATATCGGGTTGTTGTCTTGGTGAGGTAGTTTGGTCCCAGCAAGAGCTCAGGACGATCGCCCCTAGCGCCCAACCAATCCAGAAATCATGTTTCAACTTCATCGCCATTCATCCAAATACACCACATAGCTGGCAAAAGTATAGTCATTTATAGACATGGGAGGCTTCAAGTCCCTCCCCCTTCGCTTTTACTTTGAGCGGATTGACCCGCCTCGGCTGAACTACGCAGCTCCCTATCCCATCGCTGAAGGCATTTGGGATTGCTTTTCTGAGGATGTTGTACGAAGCGTTGATATCAGAATTAATTAATTGACCAGTCGATGTTTTGTACAAACCCCGCTTAACCCGCTTACCAGTAAACACAGGCTCTTTTTCGGTTTTTCCATAAACAGGAATTGGGTCTAAACCTAAAAAACTGGAGCGGGATGTGTAGGATTCTTCCTGCACAATTACTGTGATTCCCGCCAAGCGAGCTTTGTACTCCAACATTTCAATTAATCGAGAGTGAGGAATACTGACAAAATTTTGGTTGGTTTGTTTACCGAGATTGATATCGGTTTTCCACTGTGCATTTTTGCCGATTACCAGCGTTCCAATTTGGTTCACTACCAAATCGTCAACAATCACACGACTAGCATGATGCAAGTAATTATCAACTTTCTGATTTCGACAGCGAGTTGATCGCTGAATTCTGGGTGAGGTTTGACGATTCCCTTTTAACTGGGATTGTAATCGGGATTTGCGTTTGTTGTAGAACTGGTTAATCGATTTTAATGGTCGCCCGTTGATCAACAAAGGGATAAATCCCGGTTGATTTGAAGTTAACGCCACTAAATTGTCCAATCCTAAATCAATACTAGCTACAGAGTTGGCATTGCCAAGGCTGGACTCCGCTTCATCATAAATCACCTCAATTACATAGGAATCACATTTCGGAACCAGTCTAACTTGACAAATCTGGTTGGGATTGAGTTGGGTTTTAATTGAAAGTTCAGTGCCGGAAAGTTTAATGATTCCTTTCTTCAACTGTTTGCTGCTAATTGATTGAATCGTGTAAACGAGAAGGTTACGCCCTTTAGTCTTATCTTTGTACTTTGGCAATTTTGGGCTACCCGTTAATTTTGAAGAGTCAGCTTTGTAAGCTTTAACGGCTTCAAAAAACGATTTCCAATTCTTGTCTAGCACCATCAAGATTTGCTGACTTACTTTAGCAGGCAAAGCCTTATATGCTTCGTGAGACCTCATCAATCGGTTCATTTCGTTATAACTGACATAACCCCATCCATAAATAAAGCTCTGACGAATGACGTAATTGGCGGCATTGTAGAGGTTTTTGGACTTGAAAGCTAGTTCGTCTATTTGGGCGAAACGGTGTGACGTTGATTTAATGATGTGCCTCTCTGTTAGTTGCATTTGAGACTTGCGTTTTTTGGGCGATGCGTATTCCTTGTTCAACACTCACAACAATAGAATACCATTATTGTTTATAATTGCTTATAAACTCAATGAAGTTTTACAATACATTGCAGTTACGTCTAAAGCAGAGTGCACCTTCTCTCTCGTTTGAGGCGGCTTAGTGATAAGGTTTGAGCGGCAGTTCAACCTGGAAAGTTGAGCCTTTGCCCACTTCACTCGTCACCTGTATTTGTCCGCTGTGTGCCTTGACAATTTGTTCGACGATCGCCAACCCCAGCCCAAAGCCTCCACTATCCTGCGAGCGATCGGTGTCTACTCGATAGAAGCGATCGAAAATATAGGGTAAGTCCACTTCTGGAATACCGATTCCCGTATCGATGATCTGAATGACTGCCAAATGGGAATGAAGAACTAAGCGTATCTTTACAGTTCCGCCAACAGGAGTATATTTACAGGCATTGTAAAGCAAGTTTTCGACTACTTGCCGCAGCAAATCAGGATCGGCCAATAATTCAATCCGTTGTGCCGGTGATTCGCAGGTTAGTTTGATATTTTGGACTTCTGCAAGTGCGAGAAACTGGGTTGCTAAATTGCTCAGCAACTCGTTGAGATTGATTAACTTGAGCGATTCCGGCGCAAGTCGCCCCTGATGACGAGCCAACAGCAGTAAATTATTCACCAAGGCTCCCATGGATTTTGCGCTATCTACAATGTTTTCTAAGGGAGGATGGTAACGTGTATCATCAGCCGCGATCAGCAACCCAAGCTGGGCATTAGTGAGAATGGCAGACAGGGGCGATCGCAACTCGTGAGAGGCATCGGCTGTAAAGCGCTGAAGCTGCTGATAGGCTTGCCGAATCGGTTGCATGGCCAGCCCACTGAGAAACCAACCTGTGAGGGCAATTAAGCCCAGTGTCAGCGGGACAGCGAGAGTTAGCACAATCTGAAGCTCAGTGAGCCTGTTTTGAGTTTCTGTCAGGGGAGTTGCAACCTGAAGATAACCGAGTACCCCTGTTCTACCTTCAACGGGTAATGTCACCTGACGCAGCCAGATTCCTTTTCCCAAAAGTGGATCGGTCGATCGAACTGTGAGATAACCAAAAGGCGTATTTAACTGCTGGGGAGGAGAATTCCCAAAAAAACGAACTAACCGCCCTTGTGCGTTATACCAGCGCACGTAAATCAGATCTTCAGCAAGGGGATGGGAACCACTGCCTAACAAGGAAACATGATTCAGATCGACCTGGTTCTGGTTTTGGCGAACTTCATAATGTACGCTGGCAGCCATGACTCTAGTTTTGTCATACAGCAGTCGATCGAGCGCCTCTAGTTTATCTTTTACCTCAATCTGATAAATCGCCCCAGCAAACAGCACGAGAATGCTTCCCATTGAGAGGGTGAACCAACGAGCCAGATTGCGACGACTTTGATTAAACACGACTTGCCTTTACGATCTTTACTTGAGAGGGGAAGTGAGGCGATAACCCATACCGTAAATGCTCTCAATCCAGTCTGCCGATCCTACAGCCTGCAAGCGTTGGCGGAGTTTGCGAATTAGAACAGTGATCGCATTGCTCTCTGGTTCAGTCCCCCATTCCCACACACCTTGTTCAATCTGATTCCGAGTCAAAACTTGCCGGGGATGACGCATAAAATACTCCAACAACTGAAACTCGCGACTGGAGAGGGAAACGGTTGCACCTTGTCGCTCAACAGTAAGAGTATCGAGGTGGAGGTGCAGATCCTCAAGGCTGAGCGTATCTCCTTGCCAAAGGGGCGATCGCCGTCTTAAGGCCCGCACTCGTGCCATGAATTCAACCAAGTCGATCGGTTTCACCAGGTAATCATCTGCACCTGCGTCTAACCCGGTCACTTTTTCCGGCGTGGTGTCTCTTGCGGTGATCATCAAAATCGGCGCTGTTTTCCCTGCCGATCGATATTGACGACAGAGATTTACCCCACTGATATGTGGCAACATCCAGTCCAAAATCAACAAATCATATTCTTTTTCTGATAACAGCCACTGTGCCGTCTGTCCATCTTTTACCCCATCCACGCTATGTCCTGCTTGAGACAGCACTGTTTGAAGTGGCATCAGTTGCTTTGGGTCATCCTCCACAAGTAAGATTCTCATATTTTTCTTTAATTGGGCCTATCGAACTGAAACATTTGACGCATCGTCCTTGAGTAGGATTTCAGGAGACCGCTAACTCCACTAAAGTGCAAATATAGCAATCCTAAATCATTGGTGAATTTCTTACTCCCTCCCCTTGATAAGGGGAGGGTTGGGGTGGGGTAAAAAATTTATGTGGCAGGTTACTAAACGTTGGCTAAAAGCATCAGGCGCAGAGTTTTGGTTGCCATTGCCGTTTGTGGCGATCGCGTTTTGGGTTTGCTCTAGTTTCCTAATGGCTCAAGAATTACAACAACCCCAGATAGTAAAGAATAAACTTCAGGCAGATACCCAGCTTAAAGCAACGGTGTCTGTCAATATATTGCTGATCAACGCGGTGATTAACCGAAAACAAGGAACCACCCAGGTTGCGGTAGAAACAGCAGAACCCATTTTGAAGCGATTGGAATTAGAATTGCCAATGACTGACGCAACCCAGATAGAGGCAGCGATCGCGCAAGAACTCCAGTTATCACGTCAAAATGTTCGCCAGTTAGTCCGTTACGAAATTGTTGAATAAGTTTAGTGTTTCAATATTGCGATCGTATCCAGTAGACCTCTTGCAAAAATCCTTTTCATCAATTGATGGGACGGGCTATCCGGCCCATCCCACAAGAGTTATTTTTTTTTGTGGGACGGGCCGGATAGCCCGTCCTATTTATTTTTGCGATCGCATCCAGTCAAATAAGGTTGCCAAATCCATAGGTTTCCTGGCTGGGATCGAGCAATTCCTCAAGCACCAAGAAGCGTCCCATACTCTTGCCGCTTGAGGATTAATAACTACTGAGTAACGATTTCGTTAGTGATGGAAACATTCGCTGCAGTTTGCCGAGCAATTTGTTCTGCCAATGCTTTTTGTTCGGCCGTTTGAACGCGCCCTGTTAACACAATCGAATTATCCCGATCGTCTGCGTCCAAATCGAACGGCTTGAGGGTGGTATCGGAGTCCAAGGCATCTTCTACGCGATCGGCAATATCGTCAATGTCTTGATTTTGAGGCGTCTGTGCGGTCGTGGTTGCAGGCGCTGGAGTGGTTGGAACAGTCGTATTTCCAGTGGCAGTTGTGGGAGCAGAAGTAGATGGAACAGTTGTCTGTGGAGTATTGGGGGAGGTGCAAGCACCTAAACCCAAAATAGCAACAGTGCTGACGCTGATTCCTTGCACCAATAGCTTTAATAATTGCATATTCTTTGTTTGTTTGTTTTGTTTGTTGTGAAACGCAATTTTGCCGATAAACCTCAGCATGAAGTCTTTGAGGATTTGAACTCAATATAGCCTTTCGAGCTCTCCTATGAGGTACTCATGGGCATAGGCCTCCGTGGGCATAGGGCATACCTCACTTTTTTGAGAACTCGTATAAGTAAATGTACCATAGTTCATCCATCAAAAGTAATGCTTTTTACAACCCTTTTAATAAAAGGTAACAATAAATCAAATCGAGTGAACTAAGGTTGGCAAGTTTATAAGTTATCTTAATCGGTTCTCTGCCTAAGTATAGGGAGCAAATGTGATCCAAATGTGAGTAACAGAAATCAGTCGCTCACTTTTCCCTCACTTTCATCAATGACGCTAGAAACAAGACGAAATAACAGATAAGCAGTTGGCTTGACAAGAAACGTTATGACTGCAACCAATGTAGAAAAATTAGTAGAACACTCTTGGCATCACATTTCTGTCGAGAAAGTGGCTCGGATTTTAGAGACTGACCTGGAAATAGGTCTATCTTCCGACGTGTCAGCCGAACGGCGCGAAATCCTCGGCCCCAATCAACTAACGGCTCAGAAGCCGCAAAGTGCCTGGTTGCGATTTTTTCAGCAACTGAATCAGCCACTAATCTACATTTTGTTAGCTGCTGGGATAGTAACAGCATTTCTGAAAGAGTGGATTGATTCAGGGGTAATTTTGGGGGTTGCTCTGACGAACGCCACCATTGGTTTCGTTCAAGAGTCAAAGGCAGAGAATGCGATCGCCGCTTTAGCAAAATCTGTTGCAACTGAGGCAACCATTCTCCGCAACGGTCAAAAGCAAGTGGTTTCATCCAGTGAACTGGTTCCTGGCGATCTCGTCTTGCTGTCTTCTGGGGATAAAGTGTCTGCGGATCTGCGGCTGATCGAAGTCCGTGACTTACAGGTGGATGAGTCAGGATTAACGGGAGAATCTGTCCCGGTTCAGAAGCAATCCCAGGCGCTAGAGGCAGACGCTGCACTGGCCGATCGCACGAACATGGCGTATACAGGAAGCCTGGTAACGTTTGGACAAGGACGCGGACTCGTCGTCAGCATTGGTGACATGACCGAGACGGGACACATTTCCCAACTCATGCAGCAAAGTACCACACTGGAAACCCCACTGAGTCGCAAAATTGACAAATTTAGCCAAACCTTGCTCTATGTCATTTTAGGTTTGGCTGCCTTCACCTTTGCTGCAGGCATTGCCCAGAGATTTTCTTGGGTTGAGGTGTTCAAGGCATCTGTGGCGCTTGCCGTCAGCGCAATTCCTGAAGGCTTACCCGCGATTTTAACGGTGACACTGGCGATCGGGGTTTCCCGGATGGCAAAGCAGCACGCCATTATTCGCAAACTTCCGGCAATTGAGACGCTGGGGAGCACCACCGTGATTTGTTCTGACAAAACCGGAACCTTGACTGAGAATCAAATGACTGTTCAAGAGATCGATGCCGGTGGAAAGCGATATCGGGTTAGCGGTGGAGGATATGCACCAGACGGGGAAATTTCTGTAAATGGACATTCCGTTGACTTAACCAATGCACCTGCCTTATATGAATGCCTGCAAGCAGGACTTTTGTGCAACGATTCGCATCTAGAAGTGCAAGATGGAAACTGGACTGTAGTCGGTAGTCCAACGGAAGGGGCGCTGGTTGCGGTAGCCCAAAAAGCGGGGTTAATTACTGAGAAACTGGAGGAATCGCTATCCAGGCTCGATACACTGCCGTTTGAATCTCAGTTTCAATACATGGCAACCTTACATGACGATCGTCCAGAACGGTTGATTTATGTCAAGGGTTCGATCGAGGCAATTCTCAAGCGGTGTCACCAGATGCTCGATGAAGAGGGAGAGGCGAGATCCCTCAACGCCGCGCCGATCGAGGAAACTGTGGACAGAATGGCGAAAAAAGGGTTACGAGTTCTGGCACTTGCCAAGAAAGTTGTACCCGCTTCTCAATCTTCAATTGACCATTCTGATATTGAGCAAGGGTTAACTTTTCTGGGGTTGCAAGGCATGATCGACCCGCCTCGCCCCGAAGCCATTCAAGCGATTCAAGCCTGTCGATCTGCAGGAATTCAGGTCAAGATGATTACGGGCGATCATGCCAAAACAGCAGCAGCGATCGCGCACCAAATGGGACTAAATCAAACCCAAGAGGCTCCCGTTTTTACCGGTCAAGAACTCGCTCAAATGAATCAGCAGCAATTCGCCAATGCTGTTGAACAAAGCTGCGTGTTTGCTCGTGTCGCACCAGAGCAAAAGCTCCGCATTGTCGAAGCACTTCAGTCTAAGGGCGAGATTGTGGCGATGACTGGAGATGGAGTTAACGATGCTCCCGCCCTGAAGCAAGCTGACATTGGGATAGCGATGGGTATTACAGGCACCGAAGTTACAAAAGAAGCAGCGGATATGCTGTTGACAAACGACAACTTTGCTTCGATCGAGAAAGCAGTTGAGGAAGGGCGCACGGTTTATAAGAATCTGCTGCGGGCGATCGCCTTCATCCTGCCCGTGAATGGTGGAGAATCCATGACCATCTTGATTGCCGTACTTCTGGCAACCCCGCTACCCATTTTGCCAGTACAAATTCTCTGGCTGAATATGGTCAGTTCAGTGGCGTTGAGCTTACCGTTGGCATTTGAGCCGCCCTCTCCCGATGTCATGCAACATCCACCTCGACCGGCAAATGAACCGCTGCTGTCTCGCAGGCTGACGGCTCGCATTCTGACAGTTTCAGTATTTAACTGGATTGCGATCTTTGGGATGTTTGAATGGATCGTCCAAACCACAGGTAATGAAGCTCTAGCCCGGACGATGGCAATTCAAGCATTGGTGGCGGCCGAAGCTTTTTACCTGTTAAGCATCAGTCGCTTCGTTCCGGCGATCGTCGCCAAACTACGCGGTAAAGATGAATCAGTTGGGTATGCTGTGGCGATCGGCATTGGGGCTATTTTCATTCTCCAATTCCTGTTTAGCCAATGGGGCATTATGAATCAGTTATTCAACACTGAAGCTTTGAACCCAATCCAAGGCTTAATTTGTATCGGATTCGGACTGCCAATGATTCCTTTGTCAGCTTTGCTAAAGCGTTTTGCACCTCTGAATTAATACTAAATCCTGGTTTGTCATTCTGTAGATCGATCGGCGGTTAAAACCGCTTCTATACAAACACAGTCTGCCTGCGCCGACTAAAGAATAACAGAATCTCCAAACCCGGATTCGGTATAAGTAGATCGATCGGCGGTTAAAACCGCTTCTATACAAACACAGTCTGCCTGCGCCGACTAAAGAATAACAGAATCTCCAAACCCGGATTCGGTATAAGCAGTTTTTGTGATGCGGTCATTCAAAGCGGCTTTACACACTATTTACCAATTTTGTAGCGTTGAATATTGAATATTTATCATGACTTCCCAAAATCTCAAACGTGCTAGCGGCCTATTTACTAATCATCGAAATGTAAAGCAGGCGCTTGTTGAGCTAAAAAGCAGGGGCTTCCCCATGCACAAGATTTCAGTGATTGCTAAACCTTCTGACAATAATGATTTGGACTCTCTGGGGGTGCAGCAAATTGTAATCACAAGAGCAGCAGGCGCACAATTAGGCGCGATATACGGCAGCATACGACTAGGTGCACTAGCCTTAATTGTTGGACTCAGCAGCCTGCTAATTCCCGGTATTGGTCAGGCATTAGCGGTGGAAAGCCTTTTAGCAACTTTCGCTGGAAGTGGGATTGCTGCAACTGCTGGCGGTCTATATGGCGCACTTCAAGGATGGTTGGTGCCAGAAGAACAAGCAAGAATTTACAACGACAGATTTAACCAGGGAGATTATTTGATCGTCATGGAGGCAAGAGAAAATGAGATCGTGATTGCTGAACCTGTCCTTAAACGTTGGGAGATTCTGACGTGGCGTGTCTGTGATGCCACATAAATTCAAGGTAAGAAAGGACGATTACCTTCGAGGAATTTATTCCCGCGAATCAGAACGTCCAAAAATAGTCCTAATTTTGACTATTGATGACTTTGGGCGATCGCTCTCCTATTCCTCACAGATGGCTCGACAACTTCCATTACTCGCCGATTCGACAACCGCGATCGGGTCTGCCATGCTTCAGAAGAGACTGTTCAAAAAAGAAAAGCCAGCACAATTAAGACGAATTAGCATTTTGTAAGGGTTGGGAAATTATCCAGAACTCTACCAAAAAAATTGCACTCTAAAAACGCCCCTAGCGCCCAACCAACCCAGACATCCTGTTTCAGCTTCATCGGCATTCATCCAAATACACCACATAAATTGCAGTTCCGCCTACAGCATAGTGAACCGTTTCCTGTAGACTAAAACCGTAGTTAATCTGTCAATTTCTGTGAGGAAAACGAATTTATGACAGGAATATCGGCGATCGAGTCGATTGTAGCGCAAGCACCTCCCTTGGGCAGCGATCCTGCTACAAATAGCCAAACTGCAGGAGTTATTTCTGAATTGGTCATCATCTTGATCATTCTGCTGCTGATTGCAACTGTTGTGGCACTCGTAACCCAACGGTTGCGAATTCCCTATGTGACGGGCTTAGTGTTAGCAGGGTTGCCCATTACGGAGGTATTGTCGCGTCGAATAGGTTTAGACCCATCTTTAGTATTAAATCTTTTTCTACCAATTCTGATTTTTGAAGCAGCTATCAATACTGATATCAGCCGTCTCCGCAGCACCTTTAAGCCGATCGCCCTGCTGGCGGGCCCAGGCTCGATCTTTTCCTCAGCAATTATCGCTATTCTGGTTAAATTTGGGCTAGGACTAGACTGGATTCCGGCGTTGCTGATCGGAGTCATTCTGGCAAACACTGATACAGTCTCAATGATCGCGGTTTTTAAAGAGATTCGTGTGCCTTCCCGGCTATCCACCATCGTGGAAGGAGAAACCCTGTTCAATGATGCGGCTGCCCTGGTTTCATTCAATTTGATTCTAGTCGTTTATGCTACAGGTTCTCTTACCGTCGTAGGAGGACTTAAGGAACTGCTCGTGGTTGCCTTGGGTGGGGGACTCGTGGGTGTCATCTTAGGTTACTTGAGTCTGCCGATATTTGTTCGATTAAATGACCCGTTGAGTAGTCTCTTGCTGACCGTGGCGCTGGCGTTAGGAACATTCCAAATCGGGCAATTTTTGGGGGTATCCGGTGCGGTGGCGGTGGTGATCGCCGGACTTATTTTTGGCAATCTGGGGCTTTCTCGCACTACATCAGCCTCGGATCGAATTACGCTACTGAGCTTCTGGGAGTACGCTGGTTTTGGGGTCAATACATTTATTTTTCTGCTGATCGGCATTGAGATTAACCCGCTGACACTGTGGAGAATTTTGCCATCCATTCTGTTCGTTATTTTGGCGTATCAACTGGCACGGATTCTCTCGGTTTATCTGTTGTTAGCGGCGCTGCGGTGGTTCGATCGTCCGATTCCCCTGCGCTGGCAGCACGTTCTGTTTCTGGGAAACATCAAAGGCTCACTCTCGATGGCACTGGCGCTTAGTATTCCTCTGGGATTGACAGGACGAGATAACATCATTGCGCTGGTTTTCGGTGCAGTTTTATTCTCCTTGGTCGGACAAGGATTAAGTTTACCCTGGCTAGTAAAACGGTTACAAATTAGCCGTGTTTCTGATGTAATGCAGGAAGCAGGGCAGTTACAAATTCAGTTGATTGCTTCCAAAGCGGCTCAAGATGAGCTAGATAGTTTGCTGAAATCTGGCGTGTTGCCGAAGGCAGTTTACGAGGAATTATGGGCATCGTATCAAGCACGAGTAGCGCACTCTGAGCGAGTGCTGCGCGATCTCTACAATCAACATCGGGCCGGGCAAGTACAGGGCGATCGCAGCGGGCTAGATACGATTCGACGGCGATTGCTTCTAGCAGAAAAAGGAGCAGTTAGCGATGCCCTCCGCAAGCGAATTGTCCCAGAGGATCTGGTTCATCCTTACATCAAAGATTTGGATGAGAAACTTCTAACGTTGGCAGATGACTAGCGCGAATGCCGAGGTAATCAATCATTTGGTGAACTAGCTCTGGACGGGTGACGACCAAGATGGTAGAACCTGCTTCAAGAACAGTATTGCCGTTTGGAATCTCCAGATTGGCGCAGGCATGGCATTGATAACCAATAATCAGCGAACCTGTTGGAAAACGGGGGTCTTGAGCAATTTGAGCAACGGTGCTACCTGCCACCTTGCAATCGCCTGGAACTGGCAGCTTTAGTACCTCGACTTGCCCGTGTTCAAAGTGCATCATCGACTCGATTTGGGGATATTCAATCGCATTCGCCATTGATGCAACTGCCAAATCAATAGTGCTGATGATGTGACTGGCTCCGGCAAGTCGATAGGCTTCCAGGAATTCGCGATCGCGCATTCGCACCACAATATGGGAAATGCCATAGCTTCTGGATAGGGTGATCAGCGCTAAATTCAGTGCATCATCCCTGAGTGCTGCAACGACTGCGTTTGCTTGTTTAATTCCCGCTTCCAGAAGAACCGTTGTACTCACCGCACTGCCTTCAAATGCCATTACTCCGATTTTTTCACGAGCAAAGCGACAGGCCAGCGGGTCGGCATCGATGATGGCAACCGTATGACCGACTTTTAATAGCTGCTGGGCTAAACCCAGCCCCATCATTCCTGCTCCACCAATTAATACGTACATGACTATTTGTCACCCCAAGAATGAACGTTACAGATTTATCCCTATGAGTGAGATTGTTTTGGGTTTTTATCAGTTTAATCTGGTGGGGTGGCTTATACCGGGCTTACTTATTACCTGTTCCACACTTAGTTTAATCTGCTTGTGTGGTTGGCATGGGAGCCAGCCCCACAAGTGATTTTCCTCAGTTAGCTACGCAGCGGGAACCCTACATAATCTTAGGCACTTTGAAAAACTCCCCATCGCGATCGGGAGCTCCCTCCAAAATACTTTCTCCCTTAGCAAAAGGTTGCAAATCGTCCGATCGCATTACATTACTAACATCGATCGCCCGCGTTGTCGGCTGCACCTTACTCGTATCCAGTTCGCTCAACTGCTCGAAATAATCCAAAATACCGTTAAGTTGACCAGTAAACTGCTCTTCTTCTTCCGGCGTTAATTCCAATCTCGCTAAATTCGCTACTTTCCGAACTTCTTCTCTGTCAATCATAAAAATCTGTAATTGGAAATTGGGAATTGGGAATGGGGAATGGGGAATGAGGAATGGGGAATTGGTTATTAAGAACAATAACAAACAACAAACATATGGCAATCCTCGCATCATTTGTGAATTTCTTACTCCCTCCCCTTGATAAGGGGAGGGTTGGGGTGGGGTAAAAAGTTTACGACTCCTGCATGGATTGCTATAGAACAAATAACTAATGCCCCATGCCCCATGCCCATCCTAGTTAAAAATACACATCAATTTGCGATCGGCCTGTCGTCTTCAGCCAATTTTGCACTTCAATGTAATTGTTTGGGGCCAAGCGAATAGCCTCCTTCCAATAATCCGCAGCTTTATCAAACAGCCCTTCCGCCCCTTCAATATTGCCAGCTTCCTTTTCCTTTTCCCCTTGATAGTGGTAAATTACAGCAATATTATTCAGTGCTTGTGGCATTCTCGGATTGAGATCCAAAGCCTCGCTGTAATATTCCAAAGCTTTATCGTGTTCGCCGTTGCTAGTATGGATCAGCCCCATATTGTACAAGACATAACTGCGATCGTAAGGATCTTCCTCCAGCTTCAGCGCTTCATGATAATTGTCGAGCGCTTCAGCATATTCGCCATCTGCTTGAGCTGACATACCATCCCGGTAATAAGCAAAAGCTTCCTTCGCCTGCTTTTTAGCCGGCATAATCTTGAGGATGATATCAGCCATTACCGTGAAACTTTTGTCAATAAAGTTATCGTTGCGTTGAGTTCTTGGCATATGCGATTCTTTGGTTAGTGGCTAATCAGAAAAATTAGCCTGTAAAGTTTTCCTATTAATAATTGCGCCACTGTTGTAGTGGGCCGTTGTGTTGAGGGCGCTAAAAAGTTTAGTCGATCGCACCTGCGAACCTTAAAACACGCCCTTGGGTTTAACACCCGCGCAAGCTCTATCTATTTTATATAAGTCTTGCAAGACTGGCAAAAAAACTAGATTTCTTTAACATATCTCTGGCACTCTACACAAAACTTACAAAAACCCGCGCCGAAGGGAAAAGTTATGCTGGAGGGTGCAGGGGCGACCCTTTTCTATGGCTTTCGTTCGGATTGCTTTGCTAACGCCAACGGGCGATCGCACACCGTACCTTACTAACTGTACCCATAATCCCCCCTCCTTGACCCTCAGAGCAAACAAGCAAATAGCCTGCCGAGAAGAAATTCAATCACAAAGTTTTATTAAGTTATCCGAGTTCAGCCCATACTTAAAAGTTATTCGGCAAAACACTAGCAATATTTGGCCCCAAAGTCAAGGGCAGCCTCAAAAAAAATCAGAAACGCGATCGCCAAAACCAGCTCGAATTCCCGCAATATATAATAAAAATAACCGGGTAATTTTCACAGAGAGAAACCTATGGCTCCGAATCCCACCATTATGCAAGCCGTCGAACAACTTGGCTACCGCGTTACGGTTGGAGACGTGGCGGCAAAAGCTGGATTAGATGTCAATTTTGCCCAGCGAGAACTGTTAACCCTCGCCTCCGAAGCAGGTGGCAACCTGCAAGTAGCAGAATCCGGCGACATTGCCTACCTATTTCCCAAGAACTTTCGAGATATTTTGCGAAACAAATTCTTGCGATTGCAGTTGCAGGAATGGTGGCAAAAAATCTGGCGCATTTTATTTTATCTGATTCGGATATCTTTCGGCATAGTGCTGGTAGCTTCTATCCTCTTAATTTTTGTTGCTATCACGATTTTACTCTCCAGCGGCGATAGCAATAACAACGGGGGCGGCGGAGACGGTGGTGGCGGGGGCGGCAGAGGCGGCGGCTTTTCCTTTTTTCCCTACTTCTGGAACGACTTAATCTGGATATTTTACTGGAACCATGACCAACCATACTACCAGCAGCGATCGCGCTTAACTGGCCAAAAACCCCAGATGAGTTTTCTAGAAGCAGTTTTCTCCTTTCTCTTTGGAGACGGCAACCCCAATAACAATCTAGAAGAGCGCAAATGGAGCGATATTGCCGCTGCAATTCGCAACAACCGAGGCGCCGTCGCCGCCGAACAAATTGCTCCATATCTAGACAATCTCGGACAAGGATACGCCCGAGAATACGAAGAATATATGTTACCGGCTCTCGCCCGTTTTGACGGCCGCCCCGAAGTCAGTCCCGAAGGGCAAATAGTCTACCATTTTCCGCAATTGCAAACCACAGCCACCGAGAGAAATTCTGAACCAGTAGCAGCTTATTTGCGAGAAATGCTGTGGCGTTTCAGCAACGCCAGTTCCGGCAAAATCATGCTCGCAGCAGGGTTAGGAGCCGTCAATCTTGTCGGTGCGTTAGTTTTGGGGAATCTATTAACTAATAATTTAATCGCAGGTGGATTTATCGGTTTCGTCAGCGCTGTTTATCCCATGATCCTGATTTATGGCGTCGGATTTCTCGCAATTCCTTTAATTCGCTACTTTTGGATTCAGTGGAAAAATAGCCGGATAGAATCCCGCAATCAAGAGCGTCAGCAGCGAGCAATGTTATTAAACGAACCCGATGCCAACTTACTCAAAAAACTGGCATACGCCCAGGAATTTGCAGCAGAAAACGTTCTGACTGGAGAAGACTTAGCTTATACAACAGAAACAGAATTAACCCAACAAGAACTAGAACAGTCACCCAAAATAAATGCCGAGTGGCAGCGCCGGATCGATCGATCCGAAAACTTGTAATACGAATGAAAAAAACAGTTGTTTGTTGTTAAGTTAGGTTGCTAAAATCTTGCACCCTTTTCAAGAATAGACAGAATGCCTGTTCCACAATAAAATATCTTTGTTGGGGAACGGGCTTTTAGCTGGTGGCTAAGAATTATGGAAAATATCAATCTTTATGGATGTCATAATTTTTTCTAATCCGAGTTTTATTAAATAAGCTTAGGGCGTTTAAAAATTAAACAATTTTGGTCATACTTCGAGTCATGATCCAGAGCCACAAGTTCCCATCCTTCCTCCCCCAAATGATTGACAAATAGATGCAGCGAGCCTTGTTTCCAATCTCGCTGTTCTTCACCGTTTACATATAAACTAATCAGCTTGTTTCCAAAAGGATACATATTCGCATCCACAAATAAATACTCCCACTTTTGCATAGCAATCCTTAATGTAGTTAGTCATTAGTCATTAGTCATTAGTCATTAGTCATTAGTCATTAGTCATTAGTCATTCCCAATTCCCAATTTCCAATTTCCAATACTTCGGCTACGCGGTTTCTGGCCTGCCACTACGCGGTTCCCGATCGTAGTCGAAGGGCCGTACAAGTTCCCAATTCCTTGTATTCAGGACACGGAAGTCAGAGATACAGGAATAGTTGTTTTTCCGTTCTTCCTTCTTCCTTCTTCCTTCTTCCTTCTTCCTTCTTCCTGACATCCGTTACATCCGTTACATAATCCGTTGCCGAACTTCTTTCTTGCCCACTCCCAGCAGTTACTGGACTGCAATTCTAGCCAAAGTAGCACCTCGGTAATAGTGCAACAAAATTTGCTGGTAGCCGTATCCTTGTCTGGCCAAATTGTAGGCACCCCACTGGCTCATTCCTACAGCATGGCCGAAACCTTTGCCAGCAACTTGAAAACCGGTAGGAGCTTGGCCGCTGTTCCTTGAGTTCCCACCGCCCCCATATTGAGGAATCACGGTGAACCGCGTACTCCTCAAATTTAAAACCCGGCGTAAATCTGCGCCAGTCATGACCCTAGAACCGCCATCTCCGACTACTTTCATCCTCAAAACGCTGCCGTGAGCGGTAGTGCGTTCTGGCTTCATCGAGATCACATTGCCCACGCCAGAAATCTTACTGCTGATTTGAGCGCGAGAAAAATTTTCTTTCCATTGATAAACCGGGGCCCCTTGGTCGAAGTCAGGAACAGCACGCAGGTAAGGCAGAGGTTCCGTCCAAACATCCTCGACATTTTCAGTATGTCCCCCAGAGGCAGAGTGGAAAGCGGCTAAAATAATTTGACCGTTGTAGGCCAAAACTTGACCGGCGGTTGCATCGACTGCGGAATAAGTGCCAGAAGATTCTGTTTGCAGTCCTTTGTAAACTTGGGAATACTGAGTGCTGTCCACGTCGTAAAGGTCGGTTTCGCTTTTGAGGCGCTGGTGGATAGCGTAGGAACGGGCGGCGACTGCTTGGGCTTTCAAAGCCTCTTGAGGCCAATTGCCACTCATCTCTGCGCCGAGAACGCTGTAGAGATATTGTTCGATATTGACGTAGTTGATGGCAGTCAAGCCTCCTTTTTGGGGAACTAGAAGGGTGCGTCCCCGATACCAACGATCGCCAATCCAGACATAACCGTTCCCCGTCGGCTCGATCCAAACTTGGTTGGCGGCCCAGCGACCAATTGCCACTGTTCCCGATCGAAATTGAGCCGACTGAGAACTGTTTGCCGGCAGTTCGCCCAAATTGCGCCCGCTACCGTCGCGGATTGCAGCCTTAGTAGAACTGCCGACTTTTACCTGACTGGCCCCGTCTTGTACCGCCACTCGCAAGATCAGTGCGGCCTGTGCTGGGGCTACCATTGCCAGCCAAAACAACAAGGAAATCCAAAAGTAGCGTTTTTTTAATGTCGAAAGAACGGAAACAAAGAATACTCCTGACTGCATTTGAAAATTTTCCTCCTGTGCTGTGTGAGTTTAAGAATTTTTAAGGGAAGGGAAGGGAAAAAGGAAGGGGAACGGAAGAAAGAAAACGTTAGAATTGGGTTTGGCACTCTGTGCGCTTGTCGAAAATGATTTTAGCAAGTAGATGTTCCCAGGAACAGCGATTTATCCCGGTTCCTGCCTGCGACTATTTCCTGTATGTCGGATCAGCCGCACTCTGGATATATGTAACATATTTTTTAAGACTTAATTGAGGTGATTTGACTCTTGCAGATTACATTTCTCGGAACTAGCTCCGGCGTACCCACGCGATCGCGCAACGTTTCCAGCATCGCCCTCCGCTTGCCCCAGCGAGCGGAACTCTGGCTGTTTGACTGCGGCGAAGGAACTCAGCACCAGTTTCTCCGCAGCGAGCTCAAAGTCAGCCAACTAAGCCGCATTTTCATCACTCACCTGCACGGCGACCATATTTTCGGCTTAATGGGTTTGCTGGCTAGCTGCGGTTTGGCGGGGAATGTCAAGCGCATCGATCTTTACGGGCCTCCGGGACTTGAAGAATATTTGCAAGCTGGCGTTCGCTATTCTCAAACTCATTTTTCTTACCCGGTGAAGGTACACAAAATCCATGAGGGAGTTATCTATGAAGATGACGAATATATTGTTAGTTGTGGCCCTTTGAAGCACCGAGTTACTGCTTTTGGTTATCGCGTAACTGAGAAAGATCGTCCGGGACATTTTGATGTAGAAAAAGCGAAGGCAGCGGGCATTCCTTCCGGGCCAATTTACGGGGAGTTAAAACAAGGAAAGACGGTAAAGTTAGAGGACGGGCGAGAGTTTAAAGGTACTGATTTTTGTGGCCCGGATCAAGTCGGGCGGAAGTTTGTTTACTGTACCGACACGGTTTTTTGTGACGGGGCCGTGGAATTAGCAAAGGATGCTGATTTGTTGGTGCATGAAGCGACTTTTGCTCATCAAGATGCTCAAATGGCCTTCGATCGCCTGCATTCGACTTCCACAATGGCGGCTCAAGTGGCTTTGATCGCTGGGGCGAAACAGCTAATTATGACGCATTTTAGCCCGCGTTACGCTCCGGGGAATGCGATCGTCCTGGATGATTTGCTAAAGGAAGCGCAGGCTATTTTTCCGAATACGAAAATGGCCTATGACTTTTTGACTTACGAAGTGCCGAGGCCTGTTTCAAACTAGGGTTAATCTGACCTGAGATGTTACAGCTTTTTCCATAAGGGCGATCGGGGCGGGCTCTGGGGCCCACCCAACAAAAACATTAATCTATTGTAAAACAGGCCGAAAAGCCTGTTGCTGAAATTAATCCAACAAAAACATTAATCTATTGTGGAACAGGCTTTCGCACCTGTTACGCCCTGCAATTGTCAATAAGCACATATACCTGAGCTGCGATCGCGACCCACCTTCACCAACTTCAATCTAAAATCTAAAATCGAAAATCTAAAATCGGTCGATCGCCCCCAGCGACGGCCCAGGAGACCCAATGGTTGCTACAATCGGGGAGGGTATATGTTGTGGCTAACACTACAGCCCGTAACCCTGAAAGCTAATAGCTAAATTATTAAAAATCTGCCTCTCCTGCCATGTTTAAAAATCTGCTAGGCGATCCCAACGCGCGCAAACTGAGAAAATTTCAGCCTTGGGTAGCTGATATCAATATTTTGGAAGAAGACTTCCGCGCACTCTCAGACGACGGCCTCAGAGGAAAAACGGCCGAGTTTCAACAACGTCTGGCAAAAGCTAAATCTATCAACGAAGAAAAAGAGATCCTAGACGAAATCTTGCCGGAAGCTTTTGCAGTGGTGCGGGAAGCGGGACAGCGGGTTTTGGGACTGCGCCACTTTGATGTCCAACTCCTCGGCGGCATCATCCTGCACAAAGGCCAAATTGCCGAAATGAAAACCGGTGAGGGCAAAACTTTGGTGGCGACGCTACCGGCTTACCTCAACGCCCTCAACGGTAAAGGCGTACACATCATCACCGTGAACGATTATCTCGCAAGGCGGGATGCGGAATGGATGGGACAGGTGCACCGCTTCCTGGGATTGACTGTGGGACTGATTCAGCAGGGCATGGATCAGGTGGAACGAAAGAAAAATTATAACTGCGATATTACCTACGCCACGAACAGCGAAGTCGGCTTTGACTATTTGCGCGACAACATGGCTACTGTCATGGAAGATGTAGTGCAGCGTCCTTTTAATTTTTGCGTGATTGACGAGGTTGACTCGGTGCTGATTGATGAAGCACGGACGCCTTTAATTATTTCCGGCCAGGTGGAACGCCCCAGTGAGAAGTATATCCGGGCGGCTGAGGTGGCTGCTGCTCTGAGAAAGGAAAATGAAGAACATTACGAGGTTGACGAAAAAGCTCGGAATGTGCTATTGACCGATGAAGGCTTTGGTGAAGCTGAGCGGTTGTTGGGTGTTACGGATTTGTACGACCCGGCTGACCCTTGGGCGCATTACATTTTTAATGCGATTAAGGCGAAGGAATTGTTTATTAAGGATATTAACTACATCGTCAATGCCGATCGCGAAGTGGTGATTGTGGATGAGTTTACCGGGCGGGTGATGCCGGGACGGCGCTGGAGTGACGGTTTGCACCAGGCGATCGAAGCTAAGGAACGGGCGGAAATTCAGCCGGAAACTCAGACGCTGGCGACGATTACTTATCAGAATTTCTTTTTGCTTTATCCGAAGCTGTCGGGGATGACTGGGACGGCGAAGACTGAGGAGACGGAGTTTGAGAAGATTTACAAACTGGAAGTGACGCTGATTCCCACTAACCGGATTACCAGCCGTACTGACCTTTCGGATATGGTTTATAAAGGGGAGCCTGGGAAGTGGAATGCGATCGCCCAAGAATGCGGGGAAATGCACGAGATCGGTCGGCCGGTGCTGGTGGGCACTACGAGTGTGGAAAAGTCGGAGTTGCTGTCGCGGCTGCTGCAGGAGAGGAAAATTCCTCACAATTTGCTTAATGCTAAACCGGAAAATGTGGAGCGGGAATCAGAAATTATTGCTCAAGCCGGACGCAAAGGCGCTGTGACGATCGCGACCAACATGGCGGGACGCGGTACTGATATTATTTTGGGCGGTAATTCTGAGTACATGGCGCGCCTCAAGTTGCGGGAGTATTTTATGCCCCGGATTGTGCAACCCGAAGATGAGGACGGGTTTTCGCTGGTGCAAGTACCCGGTATTGGCGGCCGCCCCGCACCTCAAGGTTTTGGTCAAACTGCGAAAAAGGTAAAGTCTTGGAAAGCTTCGGCGCAGATTTTCCCGACGCAGCTATCGAAAGATGCCGAGCAAATGCTCAAAGCGGCGGTGGAATTGGCGGTGAAGGAGTACGGGGAGCGATCGCTCACGGAATTGCAAGCCGATGATATCGTGGCTATAGCTTCGGAAAAAGCGCCGACAAAAGACCCCGTAATTCAAAAATTGCGGGAAGCTTACAATTTAACTCGCAGGGAGTACGATGCTTTTACCAGCACCGAACACGATGAAGTCGTGCGGTTGGGAGGCTTGCACGTCATCGGTACCGAACGCCACGAATCGCGCCGGATCGACAATCAGTTGCGCGGCCGGGCGGGACGCCAAGGAGACCCGGGTTCTACGCGGTTTTTCTTGAGTTTGGATGACAATTTGCTCAGGATTTTCGGCGGCGAACGGGTTGCCGGTTTGATGAAGGCTTTCGGTGTTGAGGAAGATATGCCGATCGAATCTAAAATGCTGACTGGTTCCCTCGAAGGCGCTCAGAAAAAAGTCGAAACCTACTATTACGATATCCGCAAGCAGGTCTTTGAATACGACGAAGTGATGAACAATCAGCGTCGAGCAATCTATGCGGAACGTCGCCGAGTATTGGAAGGTTTGGACTCCAAGGAACAGGTAATTAGGTATGCCGAACAGACGATGGACGACATCGTGGGAGCATACATCAACCCCGACTTACCTTCGGAAGAATGGGAACTCGACAAACTTGTGAGCAAGGTGAAGGAATTTGTTTATTTGCTGGCTGACATGACACCGGATCAGCTAGAAGATTTGTCCGTTGAGGAAATTAAAACTTTCTTACACGAACAAGTCCGCAACGCTTACGACATGAAAGAAGCGGAAGTTAATGCAATCCGAGCTGAATTGATGCGCGATGCGGAACGGTTCTTTATTTTGCAGCAAATTGATACTTTGTGGCGGGAACATTTGCAACAAATGGATGCTTTGCGCGAGTCGGTAGGGCTGCGCGGTTACGGCCAGAAAGACCCGTTAATCGAGTACAAAACTGAAGGTTACGAGCTGTTTTTGGACATGATGACGGATATCCGCCGCAATGTGGTTTATTCGCTGTTCCAGTTCCAGCCGCAGCCGGCAATGCAAGTTTCACCAGAGATGGTTTGACGCAGTTGAAAATTGAAGGAAAATGAGATCGCGCAGTCTCCACCCATAATCTTTGATTTGGGTGGGGTTAGCGATATGCAACCAATAAAAGCGAACCAACAATCGTCTGAGTCAAAACTCTCATCTGTTTCTGCCAAGAAGTCTGTTAAGAAAAAGGGCGATCGTGCCAGAAAGAAGTTATATCAAATCCGGTTAAATCGGAATCATGCAGTATAGAGTAGTGCGAGCGTCTCGCTCGCACTGACCATCCAAATATATAAATAATTCCGTTCCAACCGGAAACGATATTAGCCATTAAAGAAGCTAGAATACATCAGAAAATAGCTCCGTCTGGCTCATCCCATCACTATATCGGAAGCCCCAACCATAATTTTTATTGGGTGGGGATACATCACAAATAGTGGTGCAAAGTAAGGGTATTACAATTTAGTGAATTCTTGAACTTTGACTGTCGCTCTTTCATTTTAGCCTAATTTTTAACCGCCTTTGCTATCGCAATACTCCGGACAGTTTTTGGAACGAGACTACAAGCTTACGCGGCGCAAGGATCATAAATAAAGTCCCATTAAATGCAACGAGCGGGGTGGAGCTGACATTGATTTAATTATCCACAGGGGCTGCGAAGTCCTACAGAATAAGCCATTGGGCCATATAAAAACTGGTGTTGCTGATTCTGGCGTATGAATCAACTTTTCGCTTGATGTTACAAAACTCACCCTCCCGGGTCTTATAGCAATTGGGAAATGTGAATTCCTACCTAAATTCAGCAACGCCTAAAAACTGTCCGGATTATTGCTATCGGGGAGTGTAAAAAATATCCCCTGACGATTGACCAGAATCATCACAATTGAGAGGTTTAGTTATGAAAAATAATGTGTGGATTGCCAGCGGTTTAGCGCTTTCTCTTATCACTAGCACTTTGACTGCTAGTGCTGCTTCTTTTCGCAATGACATTACTGGCGTAAAAAATGCTCCTAATGCCACACCTTGGGGAGGATGGTCTACCGCAATTTATTGCCCTGGTGGTAGCTACGTGGGTGGATATTCGATGAGGGTTGAACCGAATCAAGGTGGGGGCGACGATACTGCACTCAATGCTGTTGCCTTATATTGTTACGATCGTGCGGGAAACATGGTCGAGCGGATTGTACCACATCCGGGATTTTGGGGGAATTGGGGTGAAGGAGCTAATTGCCCGAAAGGAAGTTATGCAACAGCATTTAAACTGAAAGTAGAACCACCACAAGGCAATGGTGATGATACAGGAGCAAATTCTGTAACTTTTGGCTGTAGTAATAGTAATAGCACTGTAATTGAAGCATCTGGTGGAGCTCAATGGGGAGCTTGGACACCAAATTGGGTAACAGGTCCGCCGAATTCGGCAATTTGTGGTGTTCGCGCGAAAGTTGAAGGTCAGCAAGGAAGGGGAGATGATACTGCTTTGAATGATTTAGAGTTTAGCTGGTGCAAATTACCACAACCGATTAGCCAAGGTACACCACAGCCTAAACCACCAACTCCAACGCCAAATGCCGGTAACAGTGGCATCCGCCTTTTTGAAAATCCTGTCGGTGAAAATGGTATCCCAATTGATGTAGCGCTAAAAGGTGCTAATGGGCTAGATCCTAACGCACGCCAATTGGGGGCAGATACGTTTTGTCGGTTGAGGGGATATGGAAAGGCTGTGAACTTCCAATTGGCAAGTGGAAGCAACAGGGGTACATTGCAATTCGATCCAAGCACAGGAAGCTGGACATCCTGCCCGAGTTGTGGGATGTATTTTACGAGGGTAGCTTGTCAATAAATAGCAGTACGGGCGATTTAGTGGTTAGAAACTAATGAAGCTGTAAGTTTGAATCTGAATGGAGGAGTTGCTGTCAGTGCTACGGCAATTAACGTCGGCACTAACTATTTGGGTATGGTTGAAGCGGTTGCTCAAAGCGATATTACAACAAATGTTTTTGTTGTAAGGTAGTTTCTGTAGCGCGGGCTTTTCGGGCCTAGTTGAGTGGAATTAAGTGCGATCGCCTTTGAGTTTGACTTGAGGCGATCGCACTTTGCTTTAATAGTCGTAGACGCACGACTGGTCACAAACAGGCTTTTTTTACGAGAAGACGCGTTACAGCCCGCAGAAACTGCCAAAAACCCGGTTTCTAAAGTTAGACCCAATCTTCTTGATCGCTTTTTTGTCGCCTGTAAACCTCACCTGTAGCGTGAATTTTACGGGTTTGTTCGTAAAGAGTTTCTTCGGTATAATTCCATTTTTGCAGGACTTTTTTTAAGTCGGATTGAATATCTCTAGCGCCGGGAAAGCCTCGGTAGCGAATTATTAATCTTGCTAATTCCGATAAATTGTATTCGGTTGCTTCTCCTGCTAATAAAGTATCGACACTGGCTCGATCGCGCTTGTATTGCGGATGCTGCTGATCTTGAGTTTTTTCTAATGAATCCATATTAAGTAAGTGGGTAGAAATAAACATTACATGGGAGCGGGCGGGTTTATAAGATTATTAGTCTTAGGCTATTATGGTTGGTAAAACCCGCCCCTACAATTCAGGTTGTTCTAGGATTATTTTTGGTGTTTAACTACATATTTATATTTCCCAATCATCAGAATACCAAAAACTTCGACTTCTTGAAAAAGTCAAGATTCTGATTATTTGCTTGTGTTGTCGCTTCAGTCATCCCCAGAAATTTTTGTGTTTGTTGAGTAATACCAAATAGTCGATCGCCGTGACAAAAGATTTCCCAGGCGCGAATTCCCATAAAACCAATACCTGCAACCGCCAAGGGCATCGCTGCGGCACCTAAAAGCGCAGCAATGGGGGGAAATATCATGCACAGTGTTAATAGAATGCCAGTAATAACACCGCCAGCAATGCCAGCTTTGGCGGTGGCAGTGGCGACTTGTTCGACTAACTCTGACTGGGTAATTTTGCCTTCAACGCACAATAGCGAGTTTTCTAAGATAGAAAATATTAACTCAATTACTGCTGCTGCGATCGCCCCTTTCATTGCAGCCCCAACGATTTCCGCAACTGCTGCTTTAAACGCTGCATCCGCTAAAACTTGCTTAGCGACTGCTAATTCAGCAGCAGTCATGTCTACACCACCGCGAGCACGATTCACCCAAAAATATTCAAAAATCCCGTTAGCAGCTTCGCTTCCGCCTCCATTGACGTGCGCTTGGATGTGACTCCAATCTTTATCTTGACAGAAGTTGCGAATTGCTTCTGGGCCTTGGGCACGAATTTGGGCGGGTATGGATTCAAATACTTTTGCTGCTTCTTGAACATTTCGCATTCCGTCACGCATCCCAGCCCTAGCAAATTTCGATTGCAGATTTCTTGGCAGGTTCTCAAAACGGATGTTATGTGCTATTTTAAAAGCTTCTTGAGTGGCGATCGCCCCAGCACTAACCATTGAACTTGGCGCTGATTGTACCCACCCTGTTAATACAGTTGCACTTTCCTCAACTTTAGCAGCGATTTCGTTGGCTAAGTTTTGGGTATCGGCAACAGTTTCTTGTACTTTAGCCGTTAGGAATTCGAGCGGATTCTGGCTAATTTCCATGTTGATCCAGCTTGCATCGTTAATGATAGAATTATTCCGACTATAACATTCCTCTTCAGTAAGTGTGATTTTTTACTGAATTGCTTCTAGCTTCTAACTCCGGCTGTAAGTTGAAAGCTTTTTTTTGATAAAATAAACCTTCATTGATTCGACCTTGCTCTTCCAAACTTTTGCCTAAATTCCAATAAGCGACGGCTAAATCTGGTTGAATAACGATAGATTTTTGATAGTAAGTTATGGCGTCATCGAGCTGGCCTTGTTTGTAAAACATACTGCCCAAGTTAACATAGGCTTCGACAAAATTAGGATCGAATTCGATCGCCTTGGAGTAGGCACGAATTGCCGCGTCTATTTTGCCTTGGGCTTGCAGGATATTGCCTAGGGTTTTGTAGGCGGCGGCGAAATTGGGTTGCTGACGAAGTGCTTGGTAACAGGAGGCGATCGCCTCTACATATTTCTGTTGCGTATAATAAATTTCTGCTATCTTGTTGAGTGCGATCGGACTATCGGCTTGAATGGCTAGTAATTTTTGATATTGAGCGATCGCCTCCTCAAGCTTTCCTGATTTCTGAAGGCTATCGCCCGCTGACAAATACTGCTCTGCTAACTCGGAATTTGCGGTCATAGATTTTACTTTAACAGCCAAAACTACTTTACCACAACTGTTAGTTAGCAACCGCGATTTCTAGGGATATTCTGACTATTGTCAATTTTAAATTTGTTTCTGTACCAACAGTTCGGACAGTTTTTGATTACCAACCGTAGCATAGAGGTTTTAGGGCACCCCGATTAAAACAAGATAAAAGTCAGCAAAGTTCTGGACGCACTTTTGACGATCTGAAACCCGGTTGCTGACTATATTTCTTGTTCCTGTTAGCAAAACTCATAGAAACCGGGTTTCTCGCCACCCCATGCGTGGGCATTGAAACTGTCCGAAGTGTTGATAGATAAATTAGCTAAATGTTCGATCGCCCTAGCTGTTCAAAAATCGATCGAACGGGCGATCGAAAAAATTAAGGAGACAGTCGCCACACCTTAATCGTGTCGTCAAAACTGCCACTGATCAGAGTTTTGTCTTGAGGATTAAAAGCCAAATCCACCCAGGTAGAATGACCCTTCAGCGTGCCCGCCATTTCGCCGGAACTCATGCGCCACAGCTTGATAGTGCCGCTCAAATCGGCGCTAGCGAGTTTGTCTCCGTCGGGAGTGAAAGCCAAGGACTTAACCTTGTCGGAATGGCCGCTCAAAGTCCGTAGCAGAGAACCGTTGGGCTGCCCGAACTGATTATTTGCGCTGATATCCCACAGCTTCACCGTCTTGTCCCAACTGCCGCTGGCGAGAGTTTGACCATCCGGGCTGATGGCCAGAGACCAAACCGCCTCAGAATGACCCCAAAGAGTTTCTTTGAATTCCCCAGTCTGCCAGTTCCACAGGTTGATCTTACCGTCGCTGCTGCCGATCGCCAAAGTTTCTCGATCGGGACTGAAAGCCACCGCCTGCACCTCGTCAAAAACCCGGTTGAGAGTTTCCAACTCGGCCCCGCCTTCGACTTGCCACAACTTCAAAGTTTTGTCCTTACCGACACTGGCCACAGTCCGGCTATCGGGACTGAAAACCACCGAGAACACGCCGTCTTGGTGTCCGTCCAAAGTCCGAATTAACTTGCCAGAATAGAAATTCCACAATTTAATCGTACCGTCAACGCCACCGCTGGCGATCGTCCTGCCGTCGGGGCTGACAGCCACCGACCACACAGGCCCCAAATGTCCGGCTAAAACCTTGAGCAGCTTGCCGTGACGCTTGTGCCGCAAGTGAATTGTACCGTCGTTATTCCCGCTGACGATCGCGCGGCCCTGGGGAGCAACTGCTACCGTCCAAACCGGGTTTTTGTCTAGATCCGCCAGAGTGCGTACAGCAGGCCGGGACTGCGATGCATCACCGTTGAAATCCTGCATCGGGGGCGGATTGAACCGAATTTCGGGAATGCTAGAAACAGGCTCACCAGAAGTGAAAGCCTGCGGTGCAGGAGAAGGCAAGCGAGAACCCAGCACTACGGACAGCAGGGCAACCGCAGTTCCTCCCCACATTGCCAAAGTCCACTTGGGTTTGCTGAGAATCACGTCTACCGGTGCCGGGCCGTAATTCATGTCTGTGAGAATTGCCTCGGTCGATCGATAGCGTTTTGATGGTTCTCGCTGCACCATTTTATCCAGAATGCGGCCGAGTCGCGCCGAAACTGGTACTTTCAAATAATGTCTCCAAGCCCAACTTTCGGATTTGATGTCAAACAAAT
The DNA here is from genome assembly GCF_036705565.1 of Microcoleus sp. AT8-B5. Classification (NCBI taxonomy): domain Bacteria; kingdom Bacillati; phylum Cyanobacteriota; class Cyanophyceae; order Oscillatoriales; family Microcoleaceae; genus Microcoleus; species Microcoleus sp. AT8-B5. The sequence goes on along the minus strand of NZ_JAUBUY010000013.1, from coordinate 111,289 downwards.
CAAAGGGCGACATTCCCGTTAACAAGTGAATGCAAGTGACGCCCAAACTGTAGATGTCGCTGCTCTGAATCGCTTGGCCTTTAATTTGTTCCGGGGCCGCGTATTCTGCTGAACCTGTCACCGTTTCTGTTTTGATCGGGCCACTATTAGCCCGAATTGCCGCGCCGAAATCGACTAAAACTAGCCCAGAGGAACTTTCCTGAGACACGGAATGTAAACCCTCTTTCCCTGCCCAAGCTGGGGATGCTTGGGGATTTTTGCGGTGAATAATATTCGACGGTTTGATATCTCCGTGAATCAGTTGATTTTCATGAACAAATTGCAGGACTGGCAACAATTCGCTCAGCAGATACCAAATTTGAATTTCTTTAACAACACCTTTTTCTGAAAGCCGATCGGCTAAATTGCGGCCTTCGATGTATTCTTGCACTAAATACTGGCAGCCTTCGAGTTCAAAAGATGCCAGCAGTTTCGGTATTTGGGGATGTTGGCCCAACTTGTCGATAACTGAGGCCGAGCGGCGAAATGCCCAGTTTTCTTGTGTGGAACCTGCAGCAGGCGCGCAGAACTGTTGAATGACGCAGCGGGGTTGCGAAGGTTGGTCTTCATCGACAGCTAAGAAGGTGCGGCAAGTGAGACTTTGACCGAGGGTGTGAAAAACTCGGTAGCGGCCTTTTAGCAGCAAGTTCGACTCGCAACTTTTGCATACTGTCGCGCGATCGAGATTTTGGGGATTCTGGCAATGGGGATTGATGCAGTAACTCATTTGTCTTTCCGCTGGAGACCCCCGTCCGACATTCGGTGGGGGAGGAAAGCGGGGCGGTGCGTGCCGCTTCCTGTGGACAAATTAAATAATTGGAATCTTTGCTTGATCATAATTGTTTCCCAGATTTTCGCCACAATTGCTGCGGTCGATCGCACGTAAATAATTGCTGACTTTCCTGCGAGCGAGGTTTAATAGGTCGATCCTATGGGCGGGCAGGATGCCTACCCCACAAGAAAATCATTCTTTGTGGAACAGGCCGGAAAGCCTGTTGTTTAGAATGGTGCAATATCTCAGTTATTACCGAATTACGCTATACTGTCATTGCCAATACTTGCATTGCGATCGCAGCAAAGCAATGGCGAGGTCTTGCCAAACATCGGCGATTCTTTGTTCTATGGAGTGAATCTAAAAGTTCAACTTTCTAATGTCAAATCGACTAGCTGATTAAAACTTAGGCAATTTTTGCCAAACGAACTACTAACTTTTAACTATTACTTATGCCCTTAATTCGCGTACCCAAACCTTGGGAAATTCTCGAACCCCAAATTACCCCAGAAACAGCCTTTCTCAACCGCCGCCGCTTCATGACCAATTTAATTGGCGCCGGCGTGACTGCTTCCCTGCTGCCGCTGATCGGCTGCCAAAGCAATGCTAGCTCAAAAACTGCTCTGGATCAAAGCTCAACCCAAGCATATGCGGGATTGAGCCGGAATCCCGACTTTGCGAAAGTCGATCGAGCGATTACCGACGAAGCCTTAGCTACAAAATACAACAATTTTTACGAATACGGCGGCACAAAATCTATTTGGCAAGCCGCTCAAGCTTTGCCAACAGAAAACTGGAAAGTAGAAGTAGGAGGTTTAGTAAAAAATCCCCGCACTTATGATATTGACGACCTCAACAAAAAATTTCCTATCGAAGAACGAGTTTATCGATTTCGCTGTGTAGAAGCCTGGGCGATGGTAGTTCCTTGGGTAGGATTTCCCATGAAATTACTGATGGCTGATGTCGAACCGCAATCGAAAGCTAAATTCGTTCGCTTTACCTCATTTTACGATCCCAAAATAACTCCCGGCCCCGGTTTGATGTCGCAATTTTATCCTTGGCCTTATACCGAAGGTCTGCGAATTGAAGAAATGGCAAACGATTTAGCATTTTTTGCCACAGGCTTGTATGGCCGAAGGCTACCAAAGCAAAATGGTGCGCCGCTGCGGCAAGTGATTCCTTGGAAATACGGTTTTAAGGGCGCAAAGTCGATCGTAAAAATTGAATTTGTCGAACAACAGCCCGCCACTTTTTGGAATACAATCGGCCCCAACGAATACGCCTTTGAAGCAAATGTCGAGCCCGACAAACCGCACCCCAGATGGTCGCAGGCCAGCGAACGCATAGTCGGCCCCGGTAACAGTTGGTCGTGGGAAACTCGCCCAACTTTGCCCTATAACGGTTACGGCGAATATGTGGCGAGTTTGTACAGTTAATTGACGGATTTCCCCTCGTTTCTAGGCTCAGCCTAGGAACGCAGATCCGGAGGCTCTGCCTCCCTATTTGTGCGAGGCAGAGCCTCGGATTCAGGCATTCCCAGGCAGATCCTGGGAACGAGAAAAGGGAAATATGAAATGTGCGATCGCAGTTTAGCATTTCCCTTTTTACCAGTTGCTGAAATTCCCGGTTTCATCGAACAAAGCAGAACAGTCGGACAGCGTGCTGCTGTGCGTTTGTTTCGGCAAAGAATTAGAGAAATTTTGCCAAATTAAAAATAACACTTACATCTCTCCTTACTCTTTCTCTGTGCCCTCTGCGCCCTCTGCGGTAAAAAAACTCTTTATTGTTCACAAAACTCTGCAACCCTCCGCCAAACTCGATCGCACAAATCGGGTATGCTAACATCGAACCATTCAATTTCAGGATAGGCTCGAAACCATGTCCGCTGACGCTTCGCAAATTGCCGCGTGTGCAAAATTGTTAATTCTTTCGCTTCTTCAAGCTTAATCTCGCCAGCCAAATATTGTTTCATTTCCTGGTATCCCAGCGTGTTCAACAGTGGCAAGTCGCAGCCGTATTTTTTACACAAATATTCTACTTCAGCAATCCAACCGCGTTCTAGCATTTGTTCGGTGCGCTGTTTGATCCGATCGACCAAAACATCGATCGCGCAATCCAACCCAATTTGTAAAATAGGATAATTGGGAGGATTTTCGCCCTGCTGTTCGGAAATAGGGCGACCGGTCGCATAAAATACTTCCAGTGCTCTTAAAGTTCTTACTGGGTCATTGAGGTGAATTTTCTCGGCGGCAGAGCGATCGACCTGCTGCAACATCGCGTAACATTGAGATTGTCCGAGTTCTGCTAGTTGCGATCGCAATTCGGGCATCGGCGCTACCCTCGGAATTTTTAAACCGCGCACGATCGATTTAATATATAAGCCCGTCCCTCCAACCAACAACAGAGGAGAATCAACAGCAGCTATTAAATTTTGAGCTTGTTGCTGGTAATCTGCTAGTGTCAGAGTTTGTGTCGGATCGCAGATGTCAATTAAGTGATGCGGTACACAAGTGCGATCGACCGCCGTCGGTTTTGCGGTTCCGATGTCAAATTCGCGGTACACTTGACGGGAGTCCGCACTCAGAATCGAAGATTGCAGTCGCGAAGCCACAGCCACAGCCACTCCAGACTTCCCAGTTGCCGTCGCCCCGCAAATCGTAATTAATCTAGGCATAAGCTGTCGCACATTTCCCTATAAAAACTCTCAAATCCTCTCCTATCAATGCTTTCCCCTCTCTCCTACACTGATTCACCGCGATCGGCCTGGGCAGTCCTCCAGCAATCTCAAAACTATTCCCCTCCCTCCCCCTAATAAATTTCCATTCAGAAAGCCCTAGCATCGCCTTTAACGGTTTTGTGCTATAATTTTAGGAGTTTTCCCATTTTAGAAGCTTTTGGGGCTTTAAGCCTCATTATTGGAGGTATTGTTGTATGACCAGCAGCTACAGCGCCGACCAAATTCAAGTTCTCGGAGATCGCGAAGCAGTTCGCAAACGACCGGGGATGTACATCGGTAGCACGGGCCCGCGAGGACTCCACCATTTAGTTTACGAGGTTGTTGACAATTCCATCGACGAAGCGCTGGCCGGTTACTGCACTCGCATCGAAGTTGACCTCAACGCTGACGGTTCCGTTACCGTGACAAACAACGGCCGGGGAATTCCCACCGAGATTCATTCCAAAACTGGCAAATCATTCTTGGAAGCAGTTTTAACGGTTCTCTGCTTTGTCGGCAGGAGTGGCGACGGCTACAAGGTTTCTGGAGGTATCCACGGAGTTGGGATAGCAGTTGTCAATGCTTTGTCTCAATGGTTGCAGGTAACTGTTTGGCGCGAGGAGCAAATTTACAGCCAGCGTTTTGAGAAAGGCATCGCTGTTACGCAACTGACAGTTAAACCCAGTTCCGAAAACCGCACGGGTACGTCGATTTGTTTCAAACCAGATGTGGAGATTTTTAAGAATGGCATTGAGTTCGATCGCCCGACTCTCGCCCTTCACCTGCGGCAGCTTGCTTATCTCAATCCCGGTTTGAAAATTATATTGACTGACAACCGCTTGGAAATGCCAGGCAGTAGTTCTCCCTCAATTGAAACTTATTGTTACCCCGACGGCATCCGGGAATATGTCGCCTACCTGAACTCTGATGTCGAACCGCTGCACGAAGATATTATTTACATTCAGGGCGATCGAGACGACGTACAAGTAGAAATAGCTTTTCAGTGGCACGTTCCGAGCCAAGATAATTCCTGCGGCCGACTGTTAGGTTTTGCCAACTGCGTCCAGAACATTGACGGCACTTTCTTTAACACCTTCCAATTGATGACTCGGCGCACGGTGAGCGCGATCGCCCGCAATCTGGGCAAGCTCAAAGACACAGACCCAATTTTAGATTGGACTCAGGTTTTAGAGTGTGGCTTCACTGGCATCATTGCCGTTAAAGTATTGAATCCCGTGTTTGAAGGGTCGATTAAAAATCGGTTAGCCAACCCGGAGGTACAAGAAATCGTTAAATCTTTGGTGGAAAACGAGTTGATTGAGTATCTGAACGCCCGCCCCGAAGTAGCTGGGGCGATCGCGCAACAGGCGATCGAGATTCGCGACGCAATTGTGGCAGCACGCCAAGCGCGGGCATTGCTGCGAAGCCACAATAGCTACAGGACAGTTATTCGCAGCCGCCGACAACGGGGCGATCGCACTTCTCAATGTTCCAGCTAACAGCCCCGCAACAAAATGTCAATAGATACCCAAGTCAAACTATAAAGGGTACGTCCCCCCGATAAATTTCCCTTCAGAAAGCCCTAGCATCGCCTTTAACGGTTTTGTGCTATAATTTTAGGAGTTTTCCTATTTTATAAGCTTTCGGGGCTTTAGGCCTCATTATTGGAGCTATTTTTGTATGACCAGCAGCTACAGCGCCGACCAAATTCAAGTTCTCGAAGGTCTCGAAGCAGTCCGCAAACGACCGGGGATGTACATCGGTACCACCGGCCCGCGAGGACTCCACCATCTAGTTTACGAGGTTGTGGACAATTCCATCGATGAGGCGCTGGCTGGCCACTGCACTCACATCGAGATTGACATCAACGCCGACGGTTCCGTTACCGTGACAGACGACGGCCGGGGTATTCCGACCGGCATCGTTGCCAAGACTGGCAAATCGGGAATAGAAACAGTAATGACTGTACTCCACGCCGGCGGTAAATTTGGCGGTGGTGGCTACAAGGTTTCTGGAGGATTGCACGGTGTAGGTATTTCTGTTGTTAACGCGCTGTCCGAGTGGGTAGAAGTGACAGTTTGGCGCGACCAAAAAGAACATTTACAGCGCTACGAAAGAGGCAATCCAGTTACTGAACTTACTGCCAAGCCCAACAAAGGCACTCGCACCGGCACTTCAGTTTCTTTCTTGCCAGATACTCAAATATTTAGCACTGGCATTGAATTTGATTACACTACACTCGCGGGGCGCTTGCGAGAATTGGGTTACTTGAATGCGGGCGTGAGAATTACGTTTAGCGACCACCGTTTGGAACTGCTTAAAAGTAGCGAACCTCGCATCGAAACATACTGTTACGAGGGCGGAATCAAGGAATATATCGCCTACATGAACCGCGAAAAGCAGCCTCTGCACGAAGAAGTGATTTACGTGCAAGGCGAACGCAATAACGTGCAGATAGAAGTGGCTTTGCAGTGGTGCGTCGATGCTTTTAGCGACAACGTTCTAGGTTTTGCTAACAACATTCGGACGATCGACGGTGGCACGCACTTAGAAGGTCTGAAGGCAGTTTTGACGCGGACGATGAATTCGATCGCCCGCAAGCGCAACAAAATCAAAGAAAACGAGCCCAACCTCGCCGGCGAAAACGTGCGCGAAGGTTTGACAGCAGTGATTTCGGTCAAAGTCCCAGATCCGGAATTTGAAGGTCAAACTAAAACCAAGCTAGGAAATACAGAAGTTCGGGGAATTGTCGATTCCTTGGTAGGCGAAGTATTGACAGAATATTTAGAGTTTCGCCCCCAAGTAGCCGACGCTATTTTGGAAAAAGCAATTCAGGCATTTAAGGCCGCTGAAGCCGCCCGCCGTGCCCGCGATTTAGTGCGCCGAAAATCAGTCTTAGAATCGTCTCCTTTGCCTGGAAAATTAGCGGACTGTAGCTCCAGAGACCCCGCCCTGTCTGAGATCTACCTCGTCGAGGGGGATTCCGCGGGGGGCTGTTTTTTTTCATCTCAGGAAATAAAATTAGCTGACGGTACGACAAAAACTATCAAACAGATAGTTGACGAACAAGCAGAAGGTAAAGAACACTTTTGCTACACCATTCGCGAGAGTGGAAACATCGGGTTTGAGCGAATAACTAATGCTCGGATGACTAAAGCAAATGCTGAAGTTGTCAAACTGACATTAGACAATGGGGAGACAATAACTTGCACTCCCGACCATCCATTCATGTTGCGGGATGGCACTTACAAAGCAGCAGCCCTGCTGACACCGGAAGATTCATTAATGCCGTTCCACCGCAAGTTGTCGGAAAAAACCAAACAGGGCCAGGGACTTAACGGTTACGAAATGGTTTGGAATCCCAACAGTGATAAGTGGATTTACACCCATCTTTTAGCGGATTTCTACAACCTAAAACACGGTGTCTATCAAGCATCTGAGGGCAATCACCGCCACCACGTTGATTTCAATAAACTCAACAACAATCCGACAAATATTCAGCGAATGTCGGCTGAGGATCACTTGGCTCTTCACCGCGCGAACCTTGAGAAAACCTTGCACAGGCCCGATGTCATTGAAAAGAGCCGTCAAGCTCACATGACTGATGAATTTCGGGCGATGATGAAAGAGCGGATGCGGCAGCCTGAAACGCGACAAATTCTTTCGGAACAGGCGAAAGCTCAGTGGGAAGATGAAGAGTATAAAGCTTACATGATGAGCAAGTGGCGGGAGTTTTACGATAGTGATGAAACTTATCGCCAGCAAAATAATGAACTGCTGAACCAAGCCCAGCAAGAGTATTGGAGTAGTGAAGAAAACCGTTTGGCTCAGTCGGAACGGGTGAGTAATCATTTTGCTAACAATCCTGAAGCACGGGAGACTCATTCTCAACTTGCTAAAGAACAGTGGCAAGATGAGAATTTGTTGGAGTGGCGGCGCGAAAAAACTAAGGAACAGTGGACGCCGGAGTTTCGCCAGAAACGTAAAGCGACTTTGAAGGAAACTTATTACCGCCAGACGCTGGAAGCTTTGAAGACAGTCCACCTGAAAGAAGGTTGGATGAATGTAGATGCTTACAATCTTTATCGCCGCATGAAGGGTGATAAGACTTTGTTGAAGTTTGAGACGTTTTGCGATCGCTACTTTAATGGTGATGAAGTATATGCTCGCCAAGCGGTTCGGAATTACAACCACCGCGTTGTGTCGATCGAACATTTGGAGGAACGCTACGATGTTTACGACATCGAAGTGCCCAACAGTCACAACTTTGCATTAGCTGCGGGAATTTTTGTCCATAACAGTGCCAAACAAGGGCGCGATCGCCAATTTCAAGCAATCCTGCCTTTGCGCGGTAAAATTCTCAACATTGAGAAAACCGACGACGCCAAAATCTACAAAAATAACGAAATTCAATCGTTAATTACAGCCCTGGGTTTGGGCATCAAAGGCGAAGAATTCGATCCGGGTCAATTGCGGTATCACCACATCGTAATTATGACTGACGCTGACGTGGATGGTGCCCACATCCGCACGCTGTTGCTGACTTTCTTCTACCGCTATCAGCGGGCACTTGTAGAACAAGGTTACATCTATATTGCTTGTCCTCCTCTCTATAAAGTGGAACGGGGACGCAATCATTACTACTGTTACAGCGATCGCGAAATGAACAATCTCATCCGCAATGAATTTCCGGCGAATGCTAACTACACCATTCAGCGGTTCAAAGGTTTGGGTGAAATGATGCCGACACAGTTGTGGGATACGACGATGAACCCAGAAACTCGGACGCTGAAACGGGTGGAGATTGAAGACGCTGCTGAGGCCGATCGCATCTTTACGATCTTAATGGGCGATCGTGTCGCCCCCCGCCGCGAATTCATCGAAACCTACGGCCCCAAACTCAACCTCCTCGACTTGGACATCTAAATTAATCATGAGTCCTGAGTCGTTAGCTAGCAGCTAATGACTCAGGACTCATGACTAAACTTTTGCGGCCCTGATGCCTTCTGCCCTTTCGGGCGATCGGGCATCAGGGCCCTTTGATGTTTCTAGGTTTTGTTATAAAAATTAATACAATCTCTCATCAAATCGATCTAAGGTAAACACTTAGGTAAATTTTAGATTTTTGGCGCATCCATCAGCTACCACAAAAATAGAAGGTTGGACAAATAGAGCGTCAACGACCCAGGTCTAAAGAGATTGGGCTTCTAGCCTAAGACTTAAACCGCAGTTGACCAGACTCAGTACCTTGGTACTACGTTAACGGTAAGAGTTAAAGACCTACCAGGGAATGCGAAGCTAGTTCCTTGCTCTAGAAATTTAGGATTAAACAGACTTATTGGGTTAAATCAGTGTCCTAGATATAGTACCGGCCGTTAACTTTGTCGAAGCTAACATCACCCCGAAAGGGAGGCTCGAAAGAGCAAACATTATGCGATCGCGGGTTGCCAAATTTGAGAGGGTAATTTCGATGCACGCTCCCCTAGCTGAAGTGTCCCATCGAAATTACATTACATTCATTACACTCCCATCTAGCAATCCTCGTGTAATGCAAAGATTCACGGCGGTTTCGACCGCCGAGCCGTTTCCATCTCAGGTCTAAAGACGCTGAGTTTCCCACTTACCGAATTTTTTTATGAGCATCAATTTAGCGACCAAATTGCGTGAGGGAACCAAAAAGTCCCACACAATGGCAGAAAACGTCGGTTTTGTCAAGTGTTTTTTAAAAGGCGTTGTAGAAAAAACTTCTTACCGGAAGTTAGTAGGAAACCTCTACTTTGTCTACTCGGCAATGGAAGAGGAAATGGAACGCCAAAAGCAGCATCCGGTTGTTTCAAAAATTTACTTTTCTGAGTTGAATCGCAAACACAGCTTAGAGCAAGATTTATTTTACTACTACGGTGCGAATTGGCGCGAACAAGTAGGTCCGTCAGCAGCAGCTAAAGCTTATGTGGAGCGAATTCGCGAGATTTCGGCGACCGCACCAGAACTGTTAGTAGCTCACTCTTACACTCGCTACTTGGGCGATTTATCCGGCGGACAAATCCTCAAGGGAATTGCCCAGCGCGGGATGAATCTTTCCGAGGGAGAAGGCACTGCTTTCTATGAATTCCAGGATATTCCTGATGAAAAAGAATTCAAGGGTAACTACCGTCAGGCAATGAATGAACTGCCGATTGACGAAGCAACAGCAGAGCGAATTGTTGACGAAGCTAATGCAGCTTTTGGCATGAACATGAAGATGTTCATGGAGTTAGAAGGCAATTTGATTAAAGCAGTCGGTCAGATGCTTTTCAATACCCTGACTCGGAAGCGCGGTGGTGCCAGTACCGAATTGGCTACTGCTGAGTGAGTTAAAGCTCACTGGGGATAATTTGAGCCTCGTTTAAGAGGGAAAACTTAAATCCTGGGGGTTTGATGGCTGCTTTTACAGTCACCAAATCTCCGGGATTTTGCATGGTGTTTGAATGGCGGGCGATCGACTTTTTAACTCATATCGTTTCCGGTTGTATCGGGATTATTTAACCGCAGAGGGCGCAGAGAACGCAGAGGGAGAGAATACAGAGAGGAATAATTCGGATGCTACCGGATTTGATATCACAACTTAACACTATCACCTTCCCACGCCGCGATCGGGAGGCTCCTCGTCCGGGACAGGCAAAGAAGTGGGCCTTACTTGCCGTTCTAAATACTTGCTCAAAGCGTAAGCGATATCCCCACGAGTCATCGGTTTCAAAGGATTAATCTTATTAGTTGCGACATCAACATTAACGAACCCTTCATAAAGTGCAGTAGCTATAGACTTTCTAGCCCAATTAGGAATTTCGCCTGCATCGGGATACTTAGCTAAAATCTCGGAAATGCTGGGTTCGGGAAACTGAAAAACCCCGTAAGCCTGAGCAAAAATCGCCAAAGCTTCAGCGCGAGTCACCCTTTGATTTGGGAAAAACATTCCGTCGCGATATCCACTCATCGTTCCCGTTTTCAAAGCAGTTTGAATCGCACTGTAAGCCCAGTAACTCTTCGGTACGTCCGGCACTTCCCTATCCGGTTTCTGAGCTGTTTTCCGGCGTTCCAAACCAAAAGTTTTCACTAAAATCACCGCCAAATCGGCGCGACTGACAAGGCCATCAGCATTAAAATTGCCACTGGCATCTTTATTCATCAATCCAGCACTCACAACCCGATCGATCGGGTCAATTATTTGTTGAGATTGAACCGCCATTGGGACTCCTTGCATTAGCGCGATCGCCAAAAAAATACTCACTAACTTTTTCACGATTTTAATCCTTTCTGTCGCTAAAACCATCATGAAAACAGCAGTAAGATTTTTTATGGTTCCATCGGTATTATTCTGTGGTTTCGGCGGTGCGCTAGATTTGGGGATTATATATTAAAATCAAACATTTGCTTCCGGCAAAGCGCCCTGCATTTTACCCAACCAATCAATCAAATTATCCAATTGCTTTTGGGCCGTCAAAACCGCCATACCTCGAATAGTAACCTTCCCCTTGCTGTAGACAAAACGAGAGCGCAAATGTTCCGGCAAATTAGCCTTGAGCAAATTCCAAGCAGGCTCTTCCATCGCAGTTTCCAAAACTATGTTCTGCTTATTCTCCGGTTTGATCCGAGAAAAACCGATTTTTTTAGCAATTTGTTTGAGTTCGACAACACGGATAAGTTGCTGGGCTGGCAGAGGAATTGGCCCATAGCGATCGCACCAATCAGCCTGAATCTGCTGTAATTCTTCAGGGGTATTAGCAGAAGCCACAGACCGGTAAGCGCTCATCTTTTGATCCAAATCTGCGATGTAATCGGCAGGAATAAACGCCGTCAAAGTTAGGTCAATTTGCGCGTCCTCAACTTTCGGAATTTCCTGACCCTTAATTTCCCGAATAGCCTCCTCTAACATTTCAGCATACAAATCAAAACCGATCGCCTCCATTTGACCAGATTGTTCAGTACCCAAAACATCACCCGAACCGCGAATTTCCATATCTCGGACAGCCAACTGATAGCCCGAACCCAACTGGGCAAACTCTTGAATAGCCCGCAGCCTCTGCCTTGCAGCATCAGACAGTTGGTTCTGCTTCGGATAAAACAGCCAAGCGTGAGCTTGAATCCCCGCGCGTCCCACCCGTCCCCGCAACTGGTAAAGCTGACCCAAACCAAACTTCTGCGCGTCTTCAATTAAAATTGTATTGACTCGCGGAATATCCAAACCCGACTCAATAATCGTCGTGCACACCAAAATATCAAACTCCGCCGCACTGAAAGTCAGCATGATTGATTCTAGTTCCGACGCCTCCATTTGACCGTGGGCGATCGCAATTCTGGCAGACGGAACCATCTCCTGCAACTGAACGGCCAACTCATCAATCCCCTCAATCCGTGGCACCACGTAAAAAACCTGGCCGCCCCTGTCCAATTCTTGACGAATTGCCGATCGCACCACTTCCGGGTTATAGGGAGCCAAATGCGTCTGAATCGGGCGTCTGGAAGGAGGCGGAGTCGAAATCAAACTCATCTCGCGAATCCCCGACAGCGACATATACAAAGTCCGGGGAATCGGCGTTGCTGTCAAAGTCAGAACATCTACCTCTGTTTTGAGAGATTTAATTGCTTCCTTTTGCTTAACTCCAAACCGCTGTTCTTCATCCACCACCAACAGGCCCAAATCCCGAAATTTAATGGCTTTGCTCAAAACAGCTTGAGTACCGACAATCACATCTAATTCCCCAGTCGCCAAACGCTTGTGAATCTCTCGGCGCTCGGTTTCAGTGCGAAAGCGATTGAGCAAACCAACTTCGATCGGATAAGGGGAAAAACGCTCCGAGAGCGTGTGATAGTGCTGTTGGGTCAAAATCGTCGTCGGCGCGAGCAAAGCCACCTGCTTGCCCGCCGTAACCGCCTTAAAAATCGCTCTCAGAGCCACTTCTGTCTTACCAAAACCGACATCGCCGCAGACCAAACGATCCATCGGTCGATCGCCCTCCATGTCGCGTTTCACATCCTGAGTTGCCTTCAACTGATCCGGGGTTGGCTGGTAAGGAAAAGAATCCTCTAATTCTTGTTGCCAAGGCATATCAGGAGGAAAAGCGTAACCTGTTTGTTTAGCTCTTTTAGCATAAAGATTCAGCAAATCCACTGCCAATTTCTTAACAGCTTTGCGAACCTTTGTTTTAGTTTTTTCCCAAGTTTGGCCTGTCAGCTTGTTTAAATCCGGTACTTTATCGCCTACAGTCCGAAACCTCGACAAAGCGCCCAATTGATCGGCCGCCACCCTCAGAGTACCGTCAGCGTATTGAATCAATAAATATTCGCGAGTTTCCCGATCGATCGTCAAACGTTCCAACTTGATAAATTTACCCACTCCGTGCTGGCGGTGAACCACATAATCACCAGGGCTTAATTTATTCGGGTCTACTTGCTTAGAAGCAGCACGACGGCGCTTGCGGACGTAGCTAAAAGTAGCGAGAGAATGCTGACCGTAAAATTCCCGATCGGTAATTAACACAATCCGAAAAGTCGGCAGAATAAAACCTTCTAATTCTGCCAGCCCGCTGTACTTCAAAGCCACCGGAATGTGCTGCAATTGCAACTTGTCGATCGCCAAATAATCGCGCGGATTCACCACAAACTGAGCCGGACAGTCGTGTTCCGACAGCAGAGAAACCGATCGACTCGGTTGAGCAGAAACCAGAAAAATGGTAAACCCCCGATCGCGCTCTTCCCTGAGCATTTGAGACAGCTTTGCAAATTGGTGAGGCATCACCGGCACAGGCCTAGAAGCCAAATTAATCGCAGACGGTAGCTGGTCGCCCTCCGCAGAGCTTTGAAGTTTTTTAGCCGTAGAATCTTCTGCCAATTCTGAAAGTTCTAGCCTCTCGAAAGCTGCGACATCTGCCATAGATTCAGCAAAAGTGCGGTGAATTTTTGGAACTTTCAAATTAGCAATTGGCAATTTTTCTGTTTCCTCACCAGTAACTGCCGATTCCCGATTGCAATTATTCCACTGTTCCTGTGCATTCTCATACCAGCGGTCGCTGTGACCTTCGCACCCTTGGGGTTCGTCAATAACAACTAAAGTATTTTCAGTCAAATAATCCAACAAAGATGCAGGTTGCTCGAACGCTAAACCCAACAGCCTGCGGACAAATTTTTCGCCTTCATTTTCTGTGTCAACCGAGCCTATGTGGTTGATTTCGTCAACCTTTTTTTCAGATAAAACTGCTTTAATAATTGTGTTAAAATTAGTAGGGGTTAAAACTAACCGATCGACCTTATCGAGCGATCGCTGGGAAGACGGGTCAAACTCCCGAATTTGCTCCAAATCATCCCCAAACCATTCCAGCCGCACTGGCAACTCCGCCGCTACCGGAAACACATCGACAATATCGCCCCGGCGACTCCACTGGCCCTCCATTTCTACCAGAGTCACTCGATCGTAGCCCATCGACACAAGTTGGCGGTCAAGTATCTTCGAGTCTTGAACCGCACCTCGCTTCAGCGTCAGACAGTAGGGTTCAAAAGCAGCAGGCGGGGGCAAGTGACACTGGAGAGCTCTTTCGGTGGCTACAATCGCGATCGGCTTAGAATTAGGGTTTGTTTCTTGTTTCTCGACCAAATCCGCCAGCACCTGCATTTGTCCCCACGTCATTTCGTTCTCGTCGGAGTAAGATAGCTCGTAGGGCGAAGCCTCGGAAGTTGGGTAAAAATGCACAGTCTGCCAGCCCATAGCCTCTAGCCCTGCCACCCAACGGCCGGCTTCTTCTAGAGTTGCTGTCACTACCAGTAAACTCCGCCCTTCTTGCTGTGCGAGGGCGGAAGCTACTAAACCTTTGGGCAAACGGGCTACGCCGGACAGTTGCACGTAGCGATGGCGCTTGAGCTTGTTGAGGAGTTCTGTTGCTAGGGGCGATCGCCCCAGGGTACGAATTATTGAAGAGAAAGTCATGCGCTTTTAATTTTAATCCCCGATCGGCGAAGGCTCTTTCCCTTTGCCTGTTAAGGAGATTGTACGACAAACATCCCTGATTGTGCCGCTCTGCTGTTGACCGAAAGCATCCAGGATACCCGCCACGTGATTCATCTCGCGCAAGTCAAGGCTTCAATCTAAAATCTAAAATCTAAAATCGCGCAATCGATTGACGCCTGGGAACTTAACTGGAGATAGATTTGTGCTTTAATATGTCGATCCGGCGATCGCGATCGAGCCAGTTCCGTTAATATAGGGCCAGGTTTAGAAAAAATTTCGATTTTGCGATCGAGATTCGCAGCTTCCAGACCTCTCCTGTGACTGCACCCAAAGACGGATACCCTGCCACGTACTCAAGTTGTGAAGATGGAAGAATTTTAGACATTAGGGAAATCCCCCAGATACTGGCGGCGTCGTCAATCTAAAATCTAAAATCTAAAATCTAAAATCGACTAACCGGGCAGAGCGCTTCGCCGTTACTACCGAAAATTTTAGAAATGTCCTCAAATATAGACCTTCTGATTGTTCTCCTGCTGGTTTTCCTCAATGGCTTGTTTGTGATGTCAGAGATGGCCATCATCTCTGTACGGAAGGTGAGACTGCAACAGATGGCCAACCAAGGTTCGATCAATGCCCGTGTAGCCTTGGATCTGGCGAATGCCCCCAATCAGTTCTTGCCGACAGTTCAAATCGGGATTACGATGCTAGCCATTCTGTCGGGCGCTTTTGGGGAAACGACGGTTGCTAAAAGGGTAGAGCCTTTGTTACGGTTGATTCCTGCCTTGGGACCCTATTCTCAGACGATCGCCTCAGTAGTAGCAGTTTTAACCATCACTTATCTGACCTTAATTATCGGGGAACTCGTGCCGAAGCGGCTGGCACTCAACAACCCAGAGCCGATCGCCTCAAGCGTAGCAATTCCCATGCGAATGCTCTCAAAAATCGGCGCTCCTGCGGTTTATCTGTTAAGTTATTCCACTGACTTAGTGATGCGGATCATGGGGATTGTGCCTTCTACAGAACCGCAAGTTACAGAGGAAGAAATTAAAGTTTTAATCGAGCAAGGAACAGAAGCCGGAACCTTTGAAGAAGCCGAACAAGATATGGTGGAAAGAGTGTTTCGTTTGGGCGATCGGCGAGTCAGCGCCTTAATGACCCCGCGTCCCGATCTTACCTGGCTCGATCTGGATGATTCAGTGGAAGAAAACCGCCAAAAAATGCTCGGCAGTGGTCATTCTCGGTTTCCTGTGTGTCAAGGAGGACTCGACAACGTTGTCGGTTTAGTACACGTTACTGATATGCTGTCTCGGACTTTAACTGGTCAACCCCTAGATTTAAGCGCTTCTTTACGACGACCGTTATTTGTACCGGAAAGCACGCGGGGTTTAAAAGTATTAGAACTTTTCAAACAATCGAGCAATCAAATTGCCTTGGTAGTAGACGAATACGGCGTGATTCAAGGATTGGTTACAGTCAACGACATTTTAGTCGAACTCGTTGGCGACTTTCCCTCGATTGAAGATGCTGACGAACCTCAAACCGTGCAGCGCGAAGACGGTTCTTGGCTGTTAGACGGAATGCTAGCAGTCGAAGATTTTTTTGAGCTATTTGGAATCGAAGAGTCAGCCGAACACAAAGGAAGTTACCACACAATGGGCGGTTTTGTGATTACAAATTTGGGGAAAATTCCCACAGCAGCCGAGCATTTTGAGTGGAACGGTTTGCGCGTGGAAGTAGTCGATATGGACGGCAACCGAGTTGATAAAATCTTGGTAATGCCGATCGACTCAACGGGCGATCGCTCCCCCAGCCAGCCAAAAACCCAAAACTAAAAACCATGTAATTTTAATCCATCGACATCATACCCGTAGGGGCGGGTTCACCAACCATCATCGCCGGAAACAAACAATCTCAAAAACCCGCCCCCACCCAACGATAAATCATCTCGACTCAACGGGCGATCGCTCCCCCAGCCAGCCAAAAACCCAAAACTAAAAACCATGTAATTTTAATCCATCGACA
>NZ_JAUBUY010000013.1:18111-94662 GCF_036705565.1 Microcoleus sp. AT8-B5 | reverse complement strand
TAGGGGCGGGTTCACCAACCATCATCGCCGGAAACAAACAATCTCAAAAACCCGCCCCCACCCAACGATAAATCATCACCTACATTTAGGAATTAAATATAAATATCAGGTTGATGTGAATTATTGGTGAGTGAGTGGGGCGGGTTTTTATATATTGTTGGTTATCATTATATATTGTTGGTGAACCCGCCCCTACGAGTTCGCCAATTGTACAATAACGAATCAACCAGACATAATATCACTTCTTGTTTTTTCTTTCATCTTTCCGCAAAGATTCCAGAATAGAACTGCCCACATAATTGCTAAAAACTACCTCTCCAGCTTGATTGTAGTGGCAGCAGCTATCTACATAAACTGCCTCTTTAGTCTTGTCAAAAACATTGACAGCATTCACTAGATTGATCTTATTTTTTTCCAAATTAGGAAACTTCTTGAAAAGAGCCGGATATCCAATTTGCACAGCTTTAGCATAAGGAGTATCCTTATTAAAAGCAATCTGCTTTTCGGATTCACTAAACACCCTTTTCGTCTGATAATATTGATTAGGCTGAAGAACATGAAAATAAGGCACATTACTAGCAGACAGAACTTTGTGCATAAAAATTGAACTTTTTACCCAATTCTGGGCCATTTGTTCAAAAGCGGCTGAATCCGGTAAAACTGACTTATTAGTATTGATATAAATAACGCTGCCGCCGTCATCTTTTTTTTGTTTAGTCCGTTCTTGTTCAAACTTAATAACATCGGTTTTATAGTTATTAACTAAATTTTGAACGTAAACAGAAGTCAAAGCATCGCACGCAGCTAAAGAGCAGTTTTGCAAACGTTCCAAACCCTGACTAATCCTAGCTTTATTTTCTTGGATTCTGATAGTTGCTTTCATCGCTTTTGTAGAAAGGCTATTATTCGCCAAGCTAGTCAGCGGCAAAATGTGCTGAATACTTGGCATTGTCAAATCGACTTGATTTTTATTGTTTAAGTTAGAAAGTGCTACTTCATTAAAACCATCTATATTGACTACCAGATCCAGTTCTTGCCCTAAAGCCAAAAAATAGTTTAGAATTAATAATTGCTGGGGTTGTTTGTAGCCTCCGGTAGCAAAAGACAAAATTACAAATTCTTTATCTTTCAAACCCGGAAGCTGCTTGAGGTATTGAGGCAAAATTTTGTTTTGAACTTCAAATACTGCATAATTAGAAGCCACAGAACCGCCAAAAACTCCGATAATAAATTGATTTTTCTTGGTTTTTTTCAAAGGGTAATCATAAGGAGAGATAAATCCGTAGTTGTTAACCTTAAAACCAGGGCGAAAATCGGGGCCTGGTTGTTGAATAAATCCAAAAAAAGGATGAAACCTTTCAACAATAGACTGATTCAGCCGCACTCCTTCTAAATTAATTCCTAAATCCGACTTGTTTTGCACCTTTTCTCTAGCATAGAAAAATTGCTTGTGCTTGAGAAAATACCATCCCAAGGAACCGACTTCGAGGAAAACCAGTAAAAGCGCTAAGTTAATCAAAGTTATCTTGAGGAATTCTTGCCCTCTTTTGAGAAATTTTAAATTTTTCATAAACCTCTATTTCGATTCTCTTACTACTTTAATAATAGAACTAGAAACATAGTTTGCCAATAGTTCGTCTCCGACTGAATTATAGTGGCAGCAGGCATCTTTGTAAACCGTTTCTTTGGTATTGTCTAAAATATTCACTGCACTAAAAATATTAACCCCAGCTTTTTGCAAATCATCGACTTTGGACAACAACACCGGATAACCTTTTTTCACTCCTTCAATGTAGGGACTCTCTTTGTTAATCGCGATTTCGTTTTCCTTGGCGGTAAACGCTCGCTGAGTGGGATAATACTGGTTGGGCTGGATAAAGTGAAAATACTTAATTTTTCTACTTGATAAAATTTGATTCATGCCGATCGACGATTCGTACCACATCGATGCCATTTTGTCAAAAGCAGCGGCGTCCTGCAAAACAAAGTCAGCTTTGGGAATGTAGACTATACCGCTATTTGCCGTGTCGGAGTTGGATTGTTTGACTTGTGAATCGTACTTGACAACTGCTTGCTGGTAATTGTTGACTAATTGTTTCACCTGTAGCGAGGTGACAGCGTGACACAAAGCAAGTTGACAAGTTTGCAATTTGTCAATACCTGCTTTTAATTGTTTTTTGTTTTCGTTAATTTGCACGATCGAGCTCATCGCTTCCGGCGACAAGTTGTTGTTGGCTAAACCAGTCAGAGGCTGTATGTGCTGAACGCTGGGCATTCCTATTTCTACTTGGGCTTTGTTGTTTAAATTTGACAGCGCTACTTCGTTAAAACCATCAATATTGATGACTAAATCTAATTCTTGACCCAAAGCCAGAAAGTAATTTAAAATCAATAATTGTTGGGGCTGTTTGTAGCCGCCATTCCCAAAATTTAAAACAATAATTTCCTTGTTGGCAAATTCTGGATAAGTTTTCAATTTGTTAGACAATCTGCGAGTTACGTATTCATCGACTGCAAAATTATTCGCAACTGAACCGCCAAAAACTCCGATGATAACTTGATTTTTATTAGTTTTAATAAACGGATATTCGTAAAGTGAAAAAAAGCCGTGTTTGTTGACTTTTAACTTTAATTTTTCATTGGTGAAAGCACCTTGTTTGAGTACATAGCCAAAAAGTGGGTGCAGTCTTTCTACGATAGATTCATCAAGTCTAATGCCGATCCTTTCAATATCTTCTACTACTTTTTCTTTGGCTTTAGTTCTGGTATAAAAAAACTGTTTTTGGTTGAGAAAATAAAAAGCTAGGGACAAAGCTTCCAGAGAAATAAAGGCGATCGCCAAATTAACCGCGATTATACTTAATATATTTTTGCCTTTTTTCAGCGCCGTTGAATCTTTCATGAAATTTGACTGATTACGGTTGTTTTTTGGGGAATTGAGACTGCTTCAAATTTTCGCACAAATTGCGGTTAATCAGGATACTAGCCAGTCGGTGTCCGAGTTCATTCCAGTGACCCCCACAGGGTACAGAATTATCAAAACCGTGGGCGCAGACTTGATATTTTTCAGTATAACCTTGAAACTGTTCGGATAAATTCAGTACCCGAAAACCCTCGCGCGCGCCCAATTTTTCCAGCCGCCTATCGGGATAAAACAAATCCTGAATGTTGTTCTTTTTCGTAAAATCTTTTCGCATCTTGGCATCCCGTTCAACTTGGATCGGATCGCCGATCGTCACAAGCAAGAACTCAGCATTTTTCTGCACGACTTCATTCCGCATCGTCACTATCAAACCCTCTGTCACCCTCCAAGCCTCTTCCCAAGCTGCATTCTCAGGTTCCTTGAGGTTTTTGGTACTTAAAGTGGTAAAATCCTCAGATAACTCGCGCTTTTTCCTTTCTAAGTCTACTTTTTTAATGACCTGCAAAATGCGCGAATTTTTGACTATCAAACTGGGCATTCGGTCTACGAAGGAAACTGCTCTTTCGTTGCGATCGATCGGCGCCAGATTGCGAAAAGACATATCCGGTACTAGCTTGCCGCTAGCATCGTAAGCAAAAAATGGTCGGTAGCGATCGTATTCTAATTGTGGCGAATTGTTAATTATATCATTCCCAATAAAAAAGGCAAGAATTACAATGTCAGGACTGTAATCCCACACTTTTTCTCGCAGCATTATCAATTCTTGAGCAGTACCGTAGCCCTGCACCCCGAAATTCATTACCTCAACATTTTTGCGTCCCTTAACAGCTTCGCAGTTGCCTAACTTGCGTTCCAATTTTGACCAGAAAGTTTGTTCGACAGGTACGTGAATTGCTTCGGTGAAAGAATCGCCCAAAACCGCAACGCGCAAAGTATTTGGAGGTTTTACTTTTGTATGTTCACGATCGCGCAAACCCTCGCTATTCACCTGCACAAAACTCGCACCTTCCCCATTCCACTCCCCCGACGCACCAGGTTTCAGCTTCCAGCCCAAATTCGGATCGGAAGTGTGAAAACGAGTTGGCGCCGAGTCTACGAAATCTCCTATTTTGGGATAGCCTTCAATCCTGGCTACCCGCAATCCAATTTCACCAATTACCACCCCCATCAATAAACCGCCGAGTGTCAAACCCAAATTGACACCCAAATTTTTCAACTTGCTCATTATTTCAAAACAGCGTGTAAATAAATGGAGCAATCACAGAACCCTGACTCAATACAATCAAAGCTCCCAAAAAAACTAAAGTCACAATGAGCGGCAACAGCCAATACTTTTGACGTTCTTTCATAAACGCCCACAAATCTTTGAGAAAGTCTAAAGTTGCTTCAAACACTTAAAAAGGACGCTCCATACTAACTTTTGTTCTTGCTTTACTTGGGACGCGGTAAGTATCCATTTTAGGATTGAGTTTTCGCCGCATGGCATCTTCGCCGAAAATGTTTTTGATCGCTCCCATCGGCCAAACTATCAGGTAAAAAACTATCCCTAGGACGATCGGCGTTTCGATTTTGTTAAGAATAATTCCAAAGCGCATCCACGCGTGATAAACGGGATTAAGCGATTTCGGCGCCACCAATGCTAGCAGCACCATCACTCCGCAGATTGCCCAAGGCCACCAAGGTAGAGAATGCCGCCGCAGTAAAGGTACTGCTAAACCGAACAGCACTGCAATCAAGCCGCCAATTAGCAGCCCGAAATCGCGCAAGCCTTTTTTGTCGAGTTTTTTAATTTCGTCGCTCATGGGGAAGAAGGAAGAAGGAAGAAGGAAGAAGGAAGAAGGAAGAGGGAAGAAAGAAGAAGGAAGAAGGAAGAATGACAATTGCCAACTAACAACTCACAACTGCCCACTGCCAACTTACTAATAATTAATCTAGTTCAAATTCATTTTTCCAAGCATCATCTTGTTTCCAAGGAATTTGTTCTGACTTGGGAAGCAAGTAATTTTCCAAAACCAGATAGTCCATTTCGGTTCGCATGAAACAGCGGTAAGCATCCTCTGGAGTGCAAACAATGGGTTCGCCTCGGACGTTGAAAGAAGTATTTACCACAATAGAACAGCCCGATCGCTTTTCAAAATGGCTGATTAAGTCATAGTAGCGAGGATTGGTTTCTTTGTGAACAGTTTGAATGCGAGCCGAGTAATCGACGTGGGTGACAGCCGGAATTTCCGATCGCGGAATGTTGAGCTTTTCAATGCCAAACAACTGCTCTTGTTCCGCAGTCATGGGAATGCGGAGACTGGATTTGACAGGTGCTACCAATAGCATATAAGGGCTAGAATGGTCAATCTCGAAATAATCCGCAACTCGTTCGGCTAAGATTGACGGAGCAAAAGGTCGAAAAGATTCCCGATATTTAATTTTCAGGTTCATCACGGACTGCATTTTAGCACTGCGGGGATCGCCAATAATCGATCGACCGCCCAGAGCCCGCGGCCCAAATTCCATCCGCCCCTGGAACCATCCCACCACATTTCCCTGTTCCAAAATTTCCGCCAACTGCGGCATTAATTCGGCATCATCTAATCGATGATAGCTAGCTTTGACAGCATCCAAATATTCGAGAATTTCTGCGTCAGTAAACCTTGGGCCCAAATATGAGCCCCGCATTTGATCGTGACAAGTTAAATGAGCAACCGACTTCGCCACAGTTGCCACCGCTGGGTTGGCAGTGAGAACTTCCGTCCTCTCCTCAACCGCTGCGTTTGTAGTGATAAGTTCAGTTTTGAGGGCTTCTCTACTATTTGCTGTCGAGTTCGCGCTCACAGTGCGAGTTTGTTCGCAATACTGATACCAAATCGCCAAAGCCGCGCCCAAAGCACCGCCAGCATCTCCTGCTGCCGGCTGAATCCAAATATCTTTGAAAATACCTTCCCGCAAGAGTCTGCCGTTAGCAACACAGTTGAGAGCAACGCCGCCGGCCATACAAAGATAATCAACATCCAATTCTTTTTTAACTGTTCTGCACAGTCGCAAAACAACTTCTTCGGTAACAACTTGAATGGAAGCTGCAATGTCCATTTCTCGCTGAGTCAATTTTCCTTCAGCTTGACGCGGCGGCCCTTCAAACAGTTCGTCAAACTTCTTGTTTGTCATGGTTAAGCCAACTGTATAGTTGAAATAATCCATGTTCAAACGAAAAGTTCCGTCATCTTTGAGGTCGATTAAATAGTTGAGAATCTTGTCTACATACTTGGGTTCGCCATAAGGAGCTAAACCCATGAGTTTGTATTCGCCAGAGTTGACTTTGAAGCCTGTGTAATAGGTGAAAGCTGAATAAAGCAAACCCAAGGAGTGGGGAAAATCGATTTCCCACTGAGGTGTAAGTTGGTTCCCATCTCCCAACCAAACTGAGGTTGTTGCCCACTCGCCCACGCCGTCGAGGCACAAAACGGCTGCTTTTTGAAACGGGCTGGGGAAAAATGCGGATGCTGCGTGGGATTGGTGGTGTTCGGTAAATAGCAGAGATGGCAGTTTATTTGTTTTGCAGTTTGCTATTGCTGCCAGATCTCTTTTGAGCATGGTTTTGAGGTAAAGCTTTTCTTTGAGCCATATCGGCATGGCGGCTAGGAAAGAGCGAAAACCTTGGGGTGCGTAGGCTAAATAGGTTTCGAGAAGGCGCTCGAATTTGACTAAAGGTTTGTCGTAAAAGACTATTCGATCGAGCTCCCGCAAATCTATGTTCGCTTCTTTCAAGCAATAAACGATCGCATTCTTAGGGAATCTGGCGTCATGCTTTTTGCGGGAAAATCTTTCTTCCTGCGCTGCTGCTATAATTTCTCCGTCGCGAATTAAGGCTGCGGCGCTGTCGTGATAGTACGCCGAGATTCCAAGTATGTTCATCGCTCTCCTCACAAATCGCAATGCGTTTGCTTTTGACTATTTAGAATAGCTAACGATTATAGCTGCTTCAGTGCTGATTGGGAATTTAATTTTGCGATCGCCTCTAATTTTACCTGGATCGATGTCGGTGGGAAGCCCTCGGACGATCGGCTGTTAGACAGCATTTAAGTTAGCGCCGGCTTATCCTGCGCCCCCAAGCTCTGAAGTAAGTTACCACCGGGAATTGATAAAATTCACCTACCAACCACAGCACAATGCCTAAATGGGACAAAAAAGCTAAGCCTGTCCAAGCTAGGGGCAGCCACGACAACCTGCTGCCGGGAACCGGGGGAAAATAGTAAGCTGAAAGTCCCAGCAAGGTAGTGGGAAGGAAAATTAGACCAATAGCCGCTGCCCAGTAGGGCCATCCGAATTCTACGCCTTCGAGGTGGGCTCCTATCCACTGTTTGCCGTTCCAGTGCCAAGTTACGGGCGGTTGGCGATCGGCCATTTGGAGCGATTGTCTTTCAACGCTTGCGGTATAAATGTGCTGGCAGAAGTTGCAAGCTAGGGCGTCCATCATCGGCATGGTAGAAATTTGACCGGTGCGGCACACGGGACAGGGATATGTATCTTGAGGGTTGAAAGGTCGGGTTGATTTTTTAAAAGTCTGCATGGATCAGGCTGTTTGTCAAGATATTGAGCGATCTTAACAGAGTACAGAAATTGTGCGTTGGGTAAGGTGGGTTTTGCCTGTAAAATAGCATCCTGTAGGGGCGGGTTTTACGAATAATATTTAATGACCGCAAACCATCTATATAAACCCGCCCCCACACTAATAACCCAGATCAACCTTTCTTTCGCTCGAAGCATAAAAATGTAAATTGCGATTTATCGCCTTGTGGGGGCGGGTTTATGAGATTATTGATTTTAGGCAAATATTGTTGGTAAAACCCGCCCTACAGATTAATGATTAATGGTCGATGATTGGGATTAATTGCGGTGATTGTTGCTGTACCGAATTCGGGCTCCTGCCCAGTGAAGTTTTTCCCTCAAAGTGTTGAAATAAGAATAGTTTTCCCGCAAAATGATAAACTTGGCTTCGCAGTCCGCCCTCCGCACGTCTACGCGGTGTCCTGGCCAAATTGCAGTACCTAAAACCCCGTCTGTCCAGAGTTTGGTACTGAGTTCGTAATCTGCTAAAGGCCAAATGCTGACGACTGAACCGGGCGGGAGGACGATCGCCCGACTGGATAAACTCAAAGGGCAAATTGGAGTAACGGCGATCGCCTCCATTCCTGAGTGCATTATCGGCCCGTTGGCAGATGCGGTGTAGCAAGTCGAACCGGTGGGAGTTGCCACAATTAAACCGTCGCCTTGATATTGATCGACTACTTCGCCGTCAACTTCCATTTCTAGAATACAGCTCGGCATTCGATCGGCTGAAGCAGGTTTGACACACATTTCATTTAGTGCCAAAAATCGATCGCTTTGGGGTTCGAGATTGGTTCTGTTTCCCTCAAAAACTGTTGCCTGCAACATCATCCGCGTCTGCACAGCATACCTGTCTTCCGCAAGTCTGTCCCAAATCTCCTCAGTCTTTTGGAAATCCTCAAAAGACTCGGTTAAAAAACCCAGATGTCCCCCCACATTCGCTGCCAAAATCGGGATGCCGTCAGCCGCCAAATTCCGCGCTGCAGCTAGGGCCGTACCGTCGCCCCCCAGAACTACCGCTAAATCAATTGGGGTATTACTAGAAGCTAAAAACACCGGATACGGGTTATCTTTCGGGCCACTGGGCCCCATTAAAACCTGACACCCGCGACTTTCTAATTGGCGGGCACACTGTTCTGCCCACCGCTGGCTGAGGGTATCTCTGGCTTTGTGGGCGATAATTACTTGTTTTAGTTGCACAACCTATCGATTTTAGATTTTAGATTTGGGATTTTAGATTTTTAGATTTTAGACTGAATTGCCGCGACCGGGACGATCGCAGTGCACATCGATTTTAGATTTTAGATTTGAGATTTTAGATGATTAGATTTTAGACTGAATTGCCGCCACCGGGACGATCGCAGTGCACATCGATTTTAGATTTGAGATTTTAGATTTTAGATTTTTAGATTTTAGACTGAATTGCCGCGACCGGGACGATCGCAGTGCACATCGATTTTAGATTTGAGATTTGGGATTTTAGATGATTAGATTTTAGACTGAATTGCCGCCACCGGGACGATCGCACTGTACATCGATTTTAGATTTTAGATTTTAGATTTTAGATGATTAGATTTTAAACTGAATTGCCGCGACCGGGACGATCGCACTGTAGTCTGAAAAATATTATTCCGATGGCACAGGGCATCTCCCGTCGGAGACTCTCCCTCTGGTTTATAGCAATTCCAAAAAGTAATCCAATTTTTTGAAAGATCCAAACCCTTATCTCATCTGTCATTTCCAATACTTTAATCGAAAATCTAAAATCAAAATCTGTCATTTCCAATACTTTAATCGAAAATCTAAAATCTAAAATCTAAAATCGTATTACCCGTCGCTGCGCCTGGATTTGGGCCGTGGCCAGATAATGCTGGAATCGGCCGCGAGTAGGCTAGAAACTGCGCTGGCCCCAAAGCGGTTGAGGTGGCTGGGGTCAACAAAATAGTCATTGCGGCCAGGCCACCGCTGGGACAAGTCGCGGAAAGCGAAGCCTTTTTGCCGCGAGAGTTGCTGCATTCGCTGCCGAAACTGCTGTTCTGCCCGCAGGCGAGTTCCGTCTAGGTAGTCGTCGGTGAGGGGCAAATTGACGAAAATTAGAGGAATTTTGCGAGCTTTGGTAAATGCTACAACTGAATTAAAGGCTGCTGCTTGTTTGCCTCCGAGGTTGAAGTTTTCGTAGTCGCGATCGTATTGGCCTGAAACGTAAGCGCGTTGTCGATAATAAGTGTTGGGATTGTACTTGCCCGACATAGCCATGAATCCGTTGGAGTCGATCGAATCTGCCAATTGGTTGAGTTGTCTGATGGCTACTGTTGTCCGTCGTGAGACTGGAATCAATTGTGCTTTTTGGGTTGCTGCATCTGCTGCGATCGGTTTTAACTCATATTTTGCAGCATTTGAGGCAACGGGCAAGATGGCCGTTCCACTAGAGAGGGATTGGATTGGGGGGAGTAGGGGTTGGGTGTCAGCAACGGGCAAGATGCCCGTTCCACTAGAGAGGGATTTGATTGTGGGGAATAGGGGTTGGGCATCTTGCCCGCCCCTGAAAGGTTGATCTACAGAGGTAAATGCTTTGCGGAAATTGTTGTTAGCGCAGGGCTGCGGGAATCTGTAACACGCCGGAATCACGTTGGGCTCATCGGACGGCAGTTGGGGGCGAATGCCTGCTGCTAAAAGTTGGCTGCCTTCAGAATCGACGATCGAATTAAAAGTGCGATCGTCCCGGCCGCTGTTAAATGCCCGCACGCCGTCTGCCCAGATAATCATTTGAGGCAAATGACCGGGCTTCAAAAGCCGCCGCAGTTGAAAGTCAACTACTTGTGCAGTTGCGCCGTTGACTGAAAAGTTAAATACTTTTAAGCCCCGCCGACCTCTTTGGGCCAAAGATTGTTTTAGCTGTTTGGGATCGACGCCCTGCAATGCGCGGGAACTGCCGACAATCAAAACATCTGGTGGGCCGACTGTGGCAACGTAGGATAGGTAAAGTTCGAGTTGTTCGTTGAGTAAATCGCTGCTGAAGCTGACTCTACTGGCTTGCGATCGGGTGGCGCTAGCTTGCTGCTGGGAATAAACGAGGTTTCTCATGTACTCGATTACTTTTTTCTCCGCAAACGCCCGTCTGGGACTGCCGGGGGGAACCGCTTGCATCCAGGCGACGGCTTGCACCCACAGGGCGGCTACTTCGTCCCAGTCTTGTTTTGAATTGGCTGATTGAGCCAAATTAGAAGCTTGGGTGGCAAAGTTAATTGACTCCGTGAAGGCGTCGTTTTGCGCGCAAGAGGGCAGGCTGAGGGATTTTCTGGTTTTGTTGCGGTTTTGAGCTAACAGAGACGTTGGGGCCTGCGCTAGGACGGCGGATTCGTCGATCGAACCCGATGGCGCTGCGGTGTTGGGCGGCTTCGTTGACGAACATCCCAAAGTTACGGCTAATACAGCCGCTGCGGCGCAGGTACGTTTGAGGATGCTGGTGCTGATGCTAGCAATGTAGCGGCGAATCATAAAGCTTTCAGCGATCGCGAAACATTAATAGATATTACCGCAAGCGGCCATTCCTCGGCAGCCGCGATCGTGACTTTTGAGTATTTATGTATGGGATTCGATGACTGCTTCGGCTTGCAGGGCGATCGACCTCAATTTATCCAATGTATCCTGGTTCGCACTCTCCCACAACCCCCGCTGACGAGCTTCTAGCAATCTTTCCGCCATATCTCGCAGTGCCCAAGGATTGTTTTCTTGAATAAATGTCTGCACTTTCTCATCAAAAATGTAAGCCTCGGCGATTCCTTCATACATAAAATCCTCTACACAATTTGCCGTAGCATCGTAAGCAAACAAAAAATCAACAGTTGCTGCAATTTCAAACGCACCTTTATAACCGTGTCGCATCGCACCTTCTATCCATTTTGGATTCACAGCCCTGCTGCGATAAACCCGTGCAATTTCTTCCCGCAGTTGCCGCACTTTCGGATTCTCAGGAATCGAGTTGTCTCCGAAATAAGTTTCAGGATTTTTGCCTTGCAAATTGCGGATTGCGGCCGTCATTCCCCCTTGAAATTGATAATAATCATCCGAGTCGAGGATGTCGTGTTCGCGGTTGTCTTGGTTTTGCAGAACTATTTGCATTTGGCCGAGGCGTTTTTCAAATGCTTCGGGTGCAGAACATCCCCATTCACCCCCCCTAACCCCCCCTTGTAAAGGGGGGGGACAAGAGTTGGAATTAGCCTCAGAACTTAATTCACCCCCCCTAGCCCCCCCTTGTAAAGGGGGGGGACAAGAGTTGGATTTAGCCCCCCCTTGGTAAGGGGGGGTTGGGGGGGTATTCTCTGGTTGTAAAGGAGAGGAATTAGATTTAGCCCCCCCTTGATAAGGGGGGGTTGGGGGGGTACTTGTATAGGCGTAACTGCTCCAATTAATGTAAGCTTTTGCTAAATCGCTGTCGTCTGTCCAGTTTTGAGCTTCAATTATGCCTTGAAGTCCTGCGCCGTAAGCACCTGGTTTTGAGCCAAACACTCGAAATTGCGATCGCCCTTGCGCCTCTTCCTGACTCAAACCTGTAGATTCCCAATACAAAATCTCTTCCTTAACTTGTGCTGCTAAAGGGTTGTCTTCTGCCGATTCGTCTAAATCTGCCACAGCTTTTACCGCACTATCAAACAAATCAATTAAATTAAAAAAAGCATCGCGGAAAAAGCCAGAAATTCGCAAAGTAACATCAACGCGCGGTCGCCCCAAAACAGAAATCGGCAAGATTTCAAAATCTACAACCCGGCGCGAAGGGCCATCCCAAACAGGTTGAACTCCTATCAATGCTAGGGCTTCTGCGATGTCGTCTCCTCCCGTCCGCATGGTGGATGTTCCCCACACTGACAAACCCAAAGTTTTCGGATATTCGCCGTTTTCTTGGGTGTATCTTTCGATTAAATTTTCAGCAGCAACTCTGCCAACTCTCCAGGCGGTTTCTGTGGGAATGGCGCGGATATCTACGGAGTAAAAATTGCGACCGGTGGGCAATACATCTGGTCTGCCGCGAGTGGGCGCGCCGGATGCGCCGCTTGGTATGTGCCGCCCATCTAGCCCGCGCAAAAGGTTGGTAATTTCTTGGTTTGTTTGGAGGAGGGAAGGTAAAAGATAGTTATTTATCCAGTCTAATTCTTGTTGGGTTGCTTCTCCTATTTGGATATTGTTAACCGCAGATGAACGCGGATTAACGCGGATGTTTTCGATTAAATTATCTACTAATTCAGCGGCTTTTTCTTCTAGTTCTGCTGTTAAATCGCCGGCTGTGCGGTTCTGAATTTTTGATGTCGGATCGGCTGTTAACGGGTCGAAGTCTAGGTCTAAATCCTTAGCTAGGGCGCGGGTTAAGCCCGATCGCCCGTTGGTGGGATGGCGGGCAATCGCAATTATCAAATCTCTCAACTGTCTACCTTCGGGACACTGCCCAAAAATGTGCAATCCGTCGCGAATTTGGGATTCTTTGAGTTCACAAAGATAGCCGTCGGTGCGAGTGATAAATTCTGTAAATTCTGATTTATTTAGTTGTATTCCTAAGTCTTTATCTAAGTTTTCTTTGTTGGTGAGGGCGAGAATGCGATCGCGAATCATGGGCAATCTGGACGGATCTAAACTTTGGGCTTCGCAATACTCATCAATTAAGGTTTCTAACTGCTGCAAAGGCCCGTAGAGTTCGGCGCGAGTCATTGGCGGTGTCAGGTGGTCGATAATCACAGCTTGCGATCGTCTTTTTGCTTGGGAACCTTCCCCCGGATCGTTGACAATGAAGGGATAAAAATTCGGCATCGCGCCTAACGCCACTTCTGGATAACATTTGTTAGACAATGCTATACTTTTACCGGGAAGCCATTCTAAATTGCCGTGTTTTCCAGCATGAATTATAGCATCAATTCCCAATTTT
The DNA here is from genome assembly GCF_036705565.1 of Microcoleus sp. AT8-B5. Lineage (NCBI taxonomy): Bacteria > Bacillati > Cyanobacteriota > Cyanophyceae > Oscillatoriales > Microcoleaceae > Microcoleus > Microcoleus sp. AT8-B5. Next base: position 81,229 of record NZ_JAUBUY010000013.1, on the reverse strand, counting down.
TCTCGCAGCCAGTAATAGTAAGCTAGATAATTGTGGGTAGGTTCTAAGTCGGGGGCGTGATAATTTAACGCGGGGTCAAGTTCGTATCCACGCGATGGTTGAATTCCTACAAATACATTACCGAACTGAATCCCCGGAATCGGAAAAGACGTATTGTTGCTTATAAAATCTTGTGCATAGCTTCCCGGAAGCCCCCATCTTTTACAAATCCCATCTTGCACTTCCTGCGGCAAAGTAGCAAAATATTCTTCATATTCTGCCAAATCCAATGATTGATGAACAGGCCGCAATTCGCGTCCTTCCGGGTCATTTGTCACGCCCGAAGTCAGGAGTTCAATTAACTCGTTGCCGCTAGCGGGGATGTTTTCAATTTGATAGCCAGCTTGCTGCATAGCTTTGAGGATTTCGACACAGCTAGCGGGCGTATCTAAGCCGACGCCGTTGGCTAAGCGGGCGTTGCGAGTGGGGTAATTTGCTAGAATTATGGCGATGCGTCTGTTGGCGGCTGGGGTTTGTTTCATCTTCACCCAATTCGCAGTTAAATCTGCTACAAATGAAATGCGATCGCCTGCAGCGACATAGCCTACTACATCTGTTTCTAATTCGCTGTTCCAAGTCTGTACGGCTTTAAAAGAAACAGCCCTAGTAATGATTTTGCCATCTACTTCTGGCAATGCTACATTCATCGCCACATCGCGGGGCGAAAGTCCCTGAAGTTCCGTTTCCCACTGTTCCAAACCGCCACCGCTGAAGATTGCTTGCAATACAGGAACATCTAAGGATTTTAAGCTGTTTTGTTCCGGTTCTTGACTGCTGAAACCGGAGACTGCAAAACTTGTGGTATTGAGCAATAATTGAATTGGTTCTGATTCTTTTGGTTTAAAATACTCTAGCAATTCTATTTGCAAATCTGGTTCCCGCAGAGAAGACACAAAGACGGGAACTGGGACTAAATTTCGCTCTGCTAGAGCTTGACAGAGTGCATCAATTGGTGCTAGGTTTCCTGATAAATAATGAGCGCGATAAAATAAAATTCCGACCGTAGGGGCGGTGCCCCCGTGCCCGCCCTCGCCGTGCCTTTTAGGGAGTGTTTCCAAACCCGGAGATCCCCCCCAGCCCCCCTTCTTAAGGGGGGAGGAAGAAGTTGTCAAATTCCCCCTTCTTAAGGGGGATTTAGGGGGATCTGAATCTGGTTGTAAAGTTGCAAAACACGCCCCCGCTTCTCCGTCCCAATCATAAATTCCGACGCGGGAAACTGTTTGAGGTAGTGGCGGGTTGTAAGCAGTTTTCAGGCAAGTATCGGCGGCAAATTTTAGTGCATTAACAAAGTTTTGGACTCCGCCTTCTGTGAAATAGCGCCACAGTTGATTGACTGCTGACAGCGATACATTGGAATGGCTGATTAAATCGGGATCGGGACTGTCTTCTCCCGGCATTACAATCAGTGATGCGTTAGTTCTCTGCACCGTTTCCCGGAGAATTTCTAAGCCGTAAGACCAATAAGAACGCCCTCCTAACAGTCTTAAGATTATGACCTCTGCGCGTTCTAAAACTTCTTCGGCATAAGTATCAATTGTTAGTTGTTGCTGCAATTGAAGCAGGTTTACTGCGCGCACTTTGGGAAATTTTGCCGGCATTTTGGATGCAGCGACTGCGAGTGTTTGAATGTCGGTGTCAGCAGCACTAATAAATACTATTGGTGCTGGGGTTTGCTGAATAAAAATTACTCCTTCGGCTTGGGGGTTCCAGCCTCCTGGTGTTGCGGCTATTTTGTGCATTAATTTTTAGTTTATGTTGATAAATAATGAAAGGTGCGATCGCTCTTAGTATAACATGACTTATTTTCAATCCGGTTGTATTAGAATATTTGAACCGCAGAGGGCGCAGAGTACGCAGAGGAAGAGAAGAGAGAGATGGATGATTTCGAGTTTCTGAGGTTTTAAGCTATAAACTGATAAATAAAACTCCCAAAATCATGATTCCGGCCCCTAATAATCTTTGTTGAATATCTTTTTCCTTAAAAATTAAATGACCGAACAATACACCCATTAACACGCTAGTACGCTTAATCGCGATCACTTGCACTACGAAAGTTAATGTCAAAGCTTGCATTTGAAAAAGGACTCCCATAGCATTTAAAGACCCCATAGCAGCTAGCATTGGTAATTGTTTGAGAATTTTTCGCCCTGGATTTGGGGTTTTGTGCAATAAAACTGGCAGTAGCAAGACACTGATTGTACCAAACAAAGAGAATAACCAAAAAATAGGGGAGGAATTTGTAACTCCTATTTTGTCAAAATTTGAGGCAATACTCCATAGCAATGCGACGATTAACATCAATTTTGGCCCGGGTTCATCCAGGAGTGCTTTGAATGGGGCTAAATATCCTTTAGATTTCTCTTTTATATTTAATAAATAAGAGCCGAGTACGATTAGTAAAATGCCAATATAATCAAAGATTTTGGGATATTCCCCGACAATTAATGGTGAAGTTACCAACATAAATAATGGTGTCAAAGCTACCAGCGGGAGTGTCAGGGATAAATCTGATACTTTGATGGCTTTGATGTAGAGGAGGGATGTGACAGCGTTGATGCTACCTCCGATTAATAGGGCGAGCCAAAATTGAGAGTTTAATGCCGGAATTCCTGTATAAACTACCCAGGGAATCAAAAAGATGACTGAAAAAAATGAGAGAGACCAAGCGACGACATATTCGTCACTTTTTTTGAGGTTTTGTTTCCCAAAAACGTCTTTTACGGCTTCAAAGAAAGCGGTCAAGAGTCCTAAAATTAACCAAGTCATCCTAAATATGCGCTCCTGACTCGCTCGTCGTTTAGCAAATCTGCTCCAATACCTGTGAGAGTAATGTTACCAGCTTCTAGCACGTAACCCCGATCGGCAATTTGCAGTGCTAAACTGGCGTTTTGTTCGACTAAAAGGATTGTAACGCCTGTGGAACGCAGGTTTTGAATAATTCCGAAAATTTCTTTGACGATCGCGGGTGCTAAGCCTAAACTAGGCTCGTCTAATAATAGCAGCTTCGGGCGCGACATCAGAGCGCGGGCGATCGCCAGCATTTGCTGTTCCCCGCCGCTGAGGGTTCCTGCTAGCTGGCGGCGCCTTTCTGCTAGGCGCGGAAATATCTCAAATTGGCGCTCTAAATCGGCTTTTACTGCTGCCGAGTCCGATCGAATATAGGCCCCCAATTCTAAGTTAGTTAACACCGTTTGCTGCGCCAAAACCCGCCGCCCTTCTGGGCTATGGGCGATTCCCAATTTCACAACTTCGTGAGCTTGGCGGCGACTAATATCGCGCCCGTTATAAATAATTTGTCCTTGTCGCAAATTAACTATTTTGGAAATAGCTCTCAATGTGGTACTTTTGCCCGCACCGTTGGCGCCGATGAGACTGACAACCTCGCCCGCATTAATCGTGATATTAATATTTTGTATGGCTTGAATTCCACCATAATTTACAGAAACATTCTTGAGTTCTAAGAGGATATTTTGAGATATTTGGGGTGGGATTTCGTGCATTTTCTGTGACTTTGAGTTTGAGGTACATTGCGATTTAATGTTGGGTGGGGGCGGGTTTATGAGATTGTTATTTTTAGGCAATTATTGTCGGTGAACCCGCCCCTACAGAATGTGTAATAATGGTGCAATATGTGATTTTTTAATATTACTCTTAGTCCGCGTAAACGGACATTGTTTGTGTAGACGCGATTTCCAATCGCCGGGTTTCCTTAGTTATTTTTCATCTCCCAAATAAGCCTCAATAACCGCCGGGTCATTCCTGACAATAGCAGGCTCGCCCAAGGCAATAAGCTGACCGAAATGCAAGACGGCAATGCGATCGCACAATCCCATAACTAGCGGTACATGATGCTCGATCAATATTACAGTTAAATTGAATTGTTGGCGCACTTCTCGGATAAATTCGCTTAATTTGTGCTTTTCATTGGGATTCATCCCCGCTGCTGGTTCATCTAACAGCAATATTTGCGGTTCTAGGGCTAAAGCGCGGGCAATTTCTAAGCGCCTCTGGTCGCCGTAGGGCAAGTTTTTCGCTTGTTCGCCCGCGCGATCGCCCAATCCGACTAAATCAAGCAATTCTAAGGCTTTTCGCTGGGTTTTGCGTTCCATTGCGTTAGATGCTGGCAAGCCGAAAATCCCCGCCAGCACCGCTAAAACTGGATTGCCCGATCGACTGTGGATGTGTCGGGCGATCGCTACATTTTCCACAGCAGAAAGTTCCCCAAATAACCGGATATTTTGAAAAGTTCTGGCAATACCTTTATTAGCAATTTGATAAGGCTTCAATTGGGAAATATTTTCATTTTGATAAATCAGGTTGCCACTAGAAGCAGGTATCAGTCCAGTCATGAGATTAAATAGAGTTGTCTTGCCCGCGCCGTTAGGGCCGATTAATCCAAAAATCTCGTTTTTTTCAACTGTAAAAGATACGTTGTTTACAGCAATTAAGCCGCCAAAGCGACGGGTTAATCCTTGTGCTTCTAAGATGGAATTGCTTTTTGAGATGGTAACAGTTTCTGAAATCACAAAAAACTCGATAAAATCTGCAATCTAATTATGCCTCACATTTGTATTTTAATAAATAGCCTCCCGCTTGAAAATCATTTACTGATTACCAATTATCCATGATTAATTACTAGGCATCTAGCTGATTCAACGGAAAACCGCTATAATATTACAATTGCCGTACCGCTTCAATCTCCTCAAGCCGTCTCGCCTGGGTAATCTTATGACGATGTACGTACCGGATTCGCAGCCTTCGCAAACAAAAGTCCTCCCTACGATGTATGATTTACCCAGTGAAGACCCGGAGGAACCCGGTTTGCCTGACGAATTCCACGAGTTTCAACCGGAACTGCTGCGTTTAACCTGCCGCCCCGCTAACCATCCGCCAGAACAAATATTTATAGCGACAGACCTCAATCTCTACTACGATTCTAACCATCTCAATTGGTACAAAAAACCTGATTGGTTTGTCGTCTTGGGGGTTCCGAGATTTTATCGAGGTGACGAATTGCGCCTCAGCTACGTGATGTGGCAAGAAAATGTCAGTCCTCTGGTAGTAGTGGAACTGCTGTCACCTGGAACTGAAGAGGAGGATTTAGGAATCACAGAAGAAGCACCAAATAAACCGCCTACTAAGTGCCGAGTTTACGAACAGATTTTGGAGATTCCTTACTACTTTGTTTTCAGTCGGTACAACAATCAACTGAGAGTATTTCGTTTGATTGGCAATCGTTACCGCGAACAAGTTTTAACCGAGCCGCGATTCTGGATACCGGAATTAGAATTAGGTATAGGTTTGTGGGAAGGTTGTTATCAAGGTTGTTCGAGATTGTGGCTGCGTTGGTACGATGTCAGTGGCGATTGGGTTCTGACTCCAGAGGAGTTTGAAAGGCAGCGAGCTGAATTAGAAAGTCAGCGAGCTGAATTAGAAAGTCAGCGAGCAAACCGATTAGCCGATCGACTGCGAGCAATGGGCATTAATCCAGATGAGCTGTAAAATTAAATAGCAGCATGAAATGGTGCAAGCTGCAAGCGCTGTCCATAAAAACTTATTAACTAAAAATAAATTATGCCAGACTCTACCTCACTGCGCGATCGCTACCTAGCACTAATCGACAAAATTGTCGAAATCACCCTCAAAGGTCAAATTCGCTCCAAAGAACAAGTTTATCAAATGCTGGTGCAAGACATTAGCACCGGTACTGGCGAAATATTTGAACGCTGTTTCGGCGAACGCCTTGATGCAGCCGAAAATCAACTCAGAAATGAAAAAGACGAAATCAAACAAGCAAAGGCAAATCGCAGCCTCAGAGCTCTCAAAACCATCCAAGGAGAATGGGAACGCTGGCAGAAAGATAACCGCGTCGATCGCGCAATTGCATCCTCAATCCAACAAATCGTTAGTGCTGAATCTAATGCCCGCCTCCTGGCATTATTGCAAGTAATCGATCCGAATAAAGAACATCCGCTGACTCTCGCTCAATTGCAGCAATTGGCAAAATCTCTGCACCAACAAATGCTGCAAACTGCCAATCCCGAAACCGAACAAGATTTGCAGCAAATCACCGCCGGCATCGCTAAAGGTTTAGAATCTTGGCAGCGTTTGGAACCGGAACTTGTGGGCTGGATTTATCAGCCGCAGCAGCTAGGATTTGCCGGTAGTCCAGAACAAAATGGGCCTTGGGCTTTTTGGGCTAAAAAAGTTAACAGTCCCTTTCCCCAGGCTCTTTTAAATACTATTGCCCTCGGTGAATCTGTAGTTCAATTCGCAGCCCAGCAATCGAATTTAGATTTAGGCATATTGGTGGAAGTGGCGATTATTTTGCAGTGCTTGCAGCGGGCGTTGGCGACATGGTTTGACAAGCAAGTTTACGATTCCAAAGTGTCAACAAAAGCTTCAATTTCTACTTACATTACTTTTGCGGTAATTTGGAGTCAGCTAGCTAGTGGATTTAATAATTCTACCAAGAGCGGGGAACAGTTGGCAAATGCTTGTTTTCAAGTAACTTTGCAAATTTTGCGCGCTTTTTCTCAGCGGGAATATTTTCCGCTTTACGGGGGGATTTTTGCTTCGTTTGATGGTAAAGCTCTGCGTCATACTTTGGATTATTTAGATGAACCGCTGCGGCGAGTTGAAGGCACTCAAGCGAAAGCTCGGATTCTGACGCTTTTGGGTTATTCGATGCAGGCGGCTGGGGCCTATGAGCGATCGCTCTTGCTGCACAAGCAAGCGCTGGAAATTGCCCGTACCGAAGGAGACAAAGCTTGCGAAGTTGCCAATCTCAATCACATCAGCCGCAACTATGTTGCTCAAAAAAATTATCAGGAAGCGATTAATTACAGCCAGCGGGCTTTAATTATGGCACGACAAACGGGAGAGCGACAAGGCGAGGCAAATGCTCTGGCTAATTTGGGTTACAGCGAAGTGTTTCAAGCGCGGCAGTTGGAGGAGGTGGAACCGGAGGTTTATGAGAGTGCGATCGGTTATTTGGAACAAGGTTTGTTGCTATCGGAAAAATTGGGAGACAGGCAAAGTCAAGCTTTTTGTTCCAGCAGTCTCGGTATTGCTAAAATCGCCCTGGAAAATGCTGAAGCTGCGATCGAATATTTGCTCAAAGGTTGGCAAGCGGCTCAATTTTCAGGGGATTTATATTTGCAAGGTCTGAATTTGGCTTACTTGGCTCAAGCTTATTACAGAATCAACTCACTAGAAAAAGCGATATTTGCAGGCAGTTTAGGAATGTATACTTTGGAGCAAATTGGTGCGATGGAGTGGCGTCAATCGGCTGGTTTGTTGACCATTTTGCAGGGTCAAATGGGGGCGGAATCTTTTAAACAAGCTTTGGCTAAAAGTCGAGCGAATATCATTCCGGCGATCGGTGTTGATGGCTACGATTACATCCCGGAGTTGCTGGAAAAATACCAGCAATCTATTTAATATTATGTCCGATCGATTAACCATAATATCCCGGCGGGGCGGGTTTTTGAGATTGTCAATTATTGGCAGATATTGTTGTTGAACCCGCCCCTACCTGATTTCGGGCGAAGCGAAGCGGAGGGAATCGACCGGACATGATATAACTCTTTGTTGTGGAACAGGCCGGAAAGCCTCTTGCTGACAGAGGTTTAAGGTGTAAGTTCTAACTCGCCGAAAATCACCATTATCAATTAGTATTTCATGGGCGGGCTCTCCTGCCCAACCCCTACTCCCCACAAGAAAATTGAATTTTTGTGGAACAGGCATCTTGCCTGTATTGAATTTTTGTGGAACAGGCATCTTGCCTGTATTGAATTTTTGTGGAACAGGCATCTTGCCTGTTCCTAGATATTTTGATGCACCCCAAACTCCAAATAATTAATGCTCAACTATCACCGGTGTGCCAACGGCGACTTTCTCAAATAAAGCCTGTGCGTCTTTATCAAACATTCTGACGCAGCCGTGAGAAGCCGCCCCCCCGATCGACTCTGGATTCGGAGTGCCATGAAAACCAATCACATTCTTGCCATCCGTCCAAAACCCCATCCACCTACTTCCTAATGGATTGTCTGGCCCAGCAGGAATAAGTTCTCCTGTCCAAGGATTTTGCCAAACTGGATCTTTGATCATTTGCATAACTTTAAAATTGCCCGTAGGAGTTTCCCACCCGCCTTTTCCCACAGCAACCGGGAAACTGGTTTGCACCTTATTTTGTCGGTAAACATAGACGCGGCGTTCTCGCAATTTCAGCACTAAACGCACTTCCTCAATAGGATTTACCGCAGGCTGTGGTTCCTGGGGAATATAACGAAATGGTTCTCCCAAGGGAGGCAGTTCTGGGGTTCCGAGATTCGGCAATTGTGTCTCGGAGGTGGGCCGCTGCGCTGCGATCGCACTATTGCTTGAATTAGCCACCACTTCGGCAGTCGTCTGCTGCTGTATGCCGATCGACAGCGAGGCTGCACTCAAGCTCAGTACAATTAACTTGTTAAACAAAAATTTGCTCTTCACCATTGTTTTCTTCGCTAAACTCCTCACCAGCATTTCCTACAAAGTTCCGATCTAATTATCCGCCAACCGCACCCGCTCGGAAAAATTTTGAGTGGGCTTTTTGACCAAGAATTTCTTCATGTGGTACCCGCCACGTGATTTATCCGTGGAATCAATCCCCAATCCCAAATCCTTGCATCCTCAAGCCCCCGGATTTATCTCGCGCAAGTCAATCGAAAATCTCAAATTTAAAATCTAAAATCGAATGACGGCAACTGCGCTGTACAGTTTTTAGTTGAAATTCCACCACTGATAACTGGTAACTCAACACAAAGCTTAGGCAATAATACCAAAACCACAAGGTTTTTATAAGTGGCTCAGTGGAGTTACGCAATAGAATGTCGTGAGAAAACCCGGTTTATGCGTAAATATTGCCAGAAAATGATTAGATTTTACCTCCGACTAATTAGATTTTTTAGCAATGACCGACTGGGGATCGAGTATTCAAACTATGGCGCTGCTGTATCCGGCAATCACAATCTGTCTTTGGGTAGAGTTCTCCCCCAGCAACAGTTAGGTGGGCGGAAAAAAACGGCAACGGTCGATCGAATAAACTCAATATATCACGGCAACACTCTAGAGATGCAAACCGCTGAACTTGTTGTAAATCGGGAACTTATGATGTAAAATTTAGTCTTTCAATACTTGTTCGATAATCTTTTTTTGAGATTGTCATAAATTTCCTACTTTGGGGATTAAACTGGATTAGGTATAGAGGTTGGGACTTTCGTGCAGCGGAAGCAAACCCGACCCTGAATAGCAGTTAATGTGAGGTTTCAATGCGTCTTCAGAACATCAAATTATTGACAGGTGCAACACTGTCGGTGGTAATTTCGGCGGTCTCAGTACATCCTGCGATGGCTAACCCTGCAACTCAAATAGCCCAAACGCAGACCACCACAACAGCAAACACTACAACCATTGTCGGTTTTGTCAAAAGTATTGTCGGCGACGTAGTAACTATTCGCGAAGAAAGCGCGCCGTACAGGACTCTCAGGGTTCAAAGATGCGTCCTGAGAATTATTGGCTTAGTACCGGGAATGAAAGTCAGAGCCACCGTCGCCGGATCTCAGATCCAAAATATCGCGGTGATCCCCGATTATAAGGTGGTAGCCACAACGGTTGCTCGTCCCGCAACCCCAGCACCGGCACCGCGTCCGGCTCCAGAACCCCCACCGCGTCCGGCTCCTCGTCCGGCTCCGGCTCCGGCTCCTCGTCCGGCTCCCCGTCCAATTCCGGCTCCGGCTCCCCGTCCGGCTCCTGTGAGAGGACTTTGGTAGAGCTAGGTTATACGATTTTAGATTTTAGATTTTAGATTGAAGATTGAAGATTGGGAATGACAATCAAGCAATTTGATCCGGGGCCCCCGGATTAATTCGTGGGATTGCTTTCTTCAATCTAAAATCTAAAATAGCAAATCTAAAATCGATTGACTGATGAAGATCAAGGTTTGGAACACGGGCCTACACTTGCATTCTTTTTGGCAACTGGTATCAGTACATGGAATTAAGCCACCGCGCCGGCGGTGGCTTAGCTGTTGAATAGCAGTTAGAATAATAGAATTGTCCAGCAATTGTGGAGAAATCGCTGCTATGTATTACCTGCGTTTCTTGCTGCTAATTCTGCTGTTGCCGATGATTGCGTGCGATCGAGCTACAGATGCGAGATCCCCTGCTGTGGGCGACAACAGCCCCGTCTCGCAAATTCCCTCCCGTGCACCGCTGACAAATGTTGGGACAAATCAAATTGTACCGACCAAACCGCTGTCGCCGCAGCCAATCCGTATTGTTGCAACTGCTTTGCCGCAGCCAGGAGCCAGCGACAGCGCCTCAAAACCTCCTCAAGTAATACCGATTCCCGCATCGCCAGTGCTGCGAGTGCCTCCTGGCTTTGTCGTCAACGTTTTTGCTGACAATTTAGACGCTCCCCGATGGCTGGCTTTGACGCCGACAGGCGATGTTTTGGTCACAGAAACCAGGCAGAATCGGATTACACTGTTGCGCGATGCCAACCGCGACGGGGTTGCTGAGGTTCGCAAAACTTTTGCCAGTGTCCAAAACGGGTTAAATATTCCCTTTGGCATGGCTTTTGCCGATCGCTATTTTTTCCTCGGAAATACCGCTGAAGTCCGCCGATTTCCCTACACAAAAGGGCAGGAACAATTGACAGGTACCGGTCAAAAAATTGCTGATTTACCGGGCGGCGGCTACAACCAACACTGGACGCGAAATGTTGTCGTTTCCCCCGACAATAGCAAGCTTTTCGTCTCAGTTGGATCGCAGTCTAATGCCGATGTCGAACCGCTGCCGAGGGCGTCTGTTCAAGTGATGAATTTGGACGGCAAGAACCAACAAATTTTTGCTTCTGGGTTGCGAAATCCGGTGGGATTGGATTTTCACCCAAAAACCAATCAACTCTACACGACAGTCAACGAACGCGACGGTTTGGGAGATGATTTGGTGCCGGATTACTTGACAAGAATTCGTCAAGGCGAGTTTTACGGCTGGCCTTACACTTATTTTAAGCCGAATTTGCTCGACCCGCGCCACGCCAGAAACGGCAATAGCGATCGACCTGATTTAGCGGCTAAAACATTAATGCCAGACGTGCTGTTTCAGGCGCACTCGGCGGCTTTGGGGCTTCAGTTTTACGACGGCAAAACGTTTCCCAAAAGATTTCTCAACGGCGCATTTGTGGCGTTTCGCGGCAGTTGGAACCGGAACTCTGGAACTGGTTATAAAATCGTGTTTGTACCTTTTAATGCGGCGAACGGACGCCCTCAAGGTTATTATGAGGATTTTCTGACTGGTTTTCTCACAGATCCGTCTGGCCCGAAAACTTGGGGGAGGCCGGTTGGTTTGCTGGTTTTACCTGACGGGAGTTTGCTGTTTACTGAGGAAGCGAACAACCGGATTTATAGGGTGCAGTATCGCGGCTGACGATTGGGCGATGGATTAGATCCTGACTTCTTCAAGAAGTCGGGGCTCGGGTTTTTTAGTCAGCTTCAAACCTTGCTAAGTTGAGATTAGCCGGAAATTTTTTGAAAAATTAATAACCTATCTTCTTCCGCAGTTTCGCGATTTAAATCAGACAGTTCGTAATAGGAATCTGTTTCTGGCAAGTAGATTGCCGGTAAATTATCAGGCAGAATTAAATAAGTGTTTTTTACCTGTAAATCATTGTCTATATCTAATGAATATAGAAATCCGTCAACAGGATTTACAATTAACTCGTGCAATGAAACTTGTCCCTCTATGTAAAGCTTGAGAGTTAGTTGTGCAACTCTGAAAACCAACCAGCGATTGTACAAATTATCTACATCGCACCAAGAATAAAGATAGCTATCGCCGTATTCATTCTCAAAAAGCGATAGTAGCGGGCCGTCGAAATACTCTAAATTGACTATGCTTCTGAGAGTTAGAGGAAATTTACTTAGTTTAAATCCGATTAATTGTTCCACTTTTTTTAGCTTATAAGAAACTAAATCAAAGGATAACCAGTCAAAATTACATTGTGACCTAAGAATTTATCTTCATGGTGGTCAGTATTTTAGCGTTTCCTTGACTCCGAGTTTGCTTGGCTCAAAGATAGAGACCATTTGACAGAATTTATGGAATACAGTGTAATACTCTTCCCCCCTATCAAGATCGTGCCAAAATCTTTGGTTGTGCATTGCTTCTCTTGCATAATAGCCAAAGGTGTACAGTGCAATTTCCTTTTTCATTATCCCAGACATAATCATAAAGTAAATCTCTTCCAAAAAGCAGATAAATACCTCTTTTTCCTGTTTTGTGACTGATGTGCTGCTATATCTATCTTGCAAAAGCTCACAGACTTTCTGGATTGACTCGTTCTCATCGAATCTTTGGCTCATCTCATGAAATTTCTCATATCTACGTATCCTATTGAGATCTACGAACTCAAGAATGCCTTTCACAAAAGCTAGGATTCCTATTAGTCCACCAATAGCTTCAATAAAGTTTTTCATGATTATATATCAAGTGGGAAGAGATGATAATTATTCCGTATTATACTGATGATCGGCAAAAAAGTCATGGTGGGGTTCACCAGTATTTATACTGATCGCAAAAAAGTTTTACGATCGCCCTTTAAAATCCCGAACCGGGTTGTCTCAGAAATTCCGCTTCTTCCGGGGTTGTTTCGCGTCCGAGAATTTCATTGCGGTGGGGAAATCTCCCAAAACGCTCGATTATTTCCAAATGATTCTGCGCGTATTCAATGACTGAATCGCTGTCTGGTTCGCCGCTGAGTTGGCGAAATAGTTCGACAGATTTTTGCTGGTTTTCTAAGTTTTCGCTGTGTTCAAAAGGCAAATAAATAAACCATTTTTGTACAGTAACCAATTCGCGATCGAATTTATTATTAACAGCGTATTCGGCGGTGGCTAAAGCTTTGTTGTCTGTGGCGAATGCTTGGGGCGTTCCGCGAAACATATTGCGCGGAAATTGATCGAGCAGTATAATTAATGCGAGGCAGTTGTCGGGGGAATCTTGCCATGAGTCGAGTTTACCGGAGGCGGCTAGTTCGTATTGCGGCAGAAATCGCGCTCGCACTTGGGCATCAAAATCCGCATCTTTTTCAAACCATTTCTTGTGGACTTTGCCAAACTCAGGAGAGTGCGATCGACCAAACCAAAAATCTAAAACTTCATTCATTAGCAATCTAGTATGCGATTGATTGTTGATTAAAGCTTCTGTGTCTGTAGTTGCACAAAATGCGCTATCTGTCCAACTACAAACCGCAGCGATTAATGATTAGCAATGATGACTTAGGAACTTTTGTTGTCCGGTGCTTAAAGTTACAAACTAGCAAACAGTCTGTCCCAAGTTTGGCCTCCCACAACTCCGTCTACAGGAATATGAGCTTGCCGCTGAAATCTTTTCACTGCATTTTCGGTTGTCGGACCGAAAACGCCATCAATTGCGATCGGGTATCGGGACAAGCCCCGCGCGTTCAACAACTTTTGCAGTTTCTTCACATCGTGCCCTTTCGAGCCGCATTTTAAAATCCTTTTATGGTGTTTCACTGCTGGTCGATGGCAATCATCAGTGTAGCAAACTGCGGAACCCGCTGCATAGTTGGCTCTACTTGTGCCCGTCAAAACTAATAGGGCGAGAACTGCTAGTAAATAATAAAAAGTCTGTGATCCTGCCATATTTTCCCTGTTAATTTTTCATTCGAGCGACCAAACCAAAAATCTAAAACTTCATTCATTAGCAATCTAGTATGCGATGGATTGTTGATTAAAGTTCCTGTGTCTGTAGTTGCACAAAATGCGCTATCTGTGCAACTACAAACCGCAGCGATTAATGATTAGCAATGATGACTTAGGAACTTTTGTTGTCCGGTGCTTAAAGTTACGAACTAGCAAACAGTCTGTCCCAAGTTTGGCCTCCCACAACTCCGTCTACAGGAATATGAGCTTGCCGCTGAAATTTCTTCACTGCTGCGAGAGTTGTCGGGCCGAACACGCCATCAACTACGATCGGGTGTGGGGACAAGCCCCGCGCGTTCAACAACTTTTGCAGTTTCTTCACATCTGCCCCTCTCGATCCGTGTTTTAAAATCCTTTTATGGGGTCTGACTTCTGGTTCGTTGCAATCATTAGTGGGGCAAATTGTGCTGCCCGCTGTATAGTTTGCTGCATTGGCGCCAGTCAAAACTAATAAGCCCAGAACTGCTACTAAATAATAAAAAGTCTGCTGCTTAGGCTTAGGCGGAGGCGGAGGCGGAGGCGGAGGAGGGGGCGGTTTTGGCTTGCATTCTAGTGAAATAGTACCAGTACAAACTTGTTCGGACATACTTTCCCTGTTAATTTTCTCAAGCGTATGTTGTAGGTTTGACGATCTCTTTCGAGGGTGAGAAACCGGGTTTCTGAGATGGAGGCATCCAATCTTGACCGAGTTTCTGGCAACAGTCAACCGACATTCTACAATATAAGTGGCTTTACTGCAAAATCTCCGATCGTGCAAGTTAAATTTTGTTGCTGTTTGGTAGCAGCAAAGGTAACAATTACTTCGCAGGCAACTGCAACTGTCAGCATTACCAAGTTTCTCGCCAGCGGGTAATCGCAAACGTCATCATTCGCGGCTGAAGGAACCCGATAGTGTTGGTTCCAAATTATTTCCGAGTAATCTGCAGCTAATCCGACGTGCACGCAGGGAAGGGAGGCACTCGCACAGTAATCCTTGACTGCTTGTCGCCCGACACTGTTATCAAAAGTATCGATGACTGTGGCGCTGACAGCAAGCAGCCGATCGACATTTGCGGGCGTCAATTCTTTTGAGTGCGCGTCAATGCTGACTCCCAAAGCGCGGTAGAGGTGGTTGGCGAGAATTTTGGCTTTGAATGCGCCGATGTCCGATCGATAATAGGGTTGAGTGGAAAGGTTGCGCTCTTCGATGCGATCGCGATCGATGACTTTTAACTGGCAAAAGCCCGATCGCGCCAGACTTTCTGTAATATTCGCACCCAAAGCGCCCGCCCCGCACACCGTTACCGGGAAATTTTTTATCTGCGACATCACGGCGGCACTTCTGTAAAGTTGTTCGTGAAAAAATATACTCATGGTAATCAAGAATTATCGATTTTCGACGACTCCAACCAATGAATGCAAGTCGAAGTCTTTGTCCAATCCGCTGAGACAAATCCCCGCACTCATAACTGTCAAGTCATTTTTGGCGATCGCAGAAGTGTGATGTTCTCCGGTTCCGCTAGTCCATTCAACTAGCCAATAATTTTCGCGATCTAAAAAATCCCGCAATTCACCGCCGCCCATTTTCAATGCCCCCTGCAAGCGCTGTTCATCCCGCACTTTTGGATCGAAATCTTTAATATTTCGGGACACCAATTCGTAAACAGTTCGCATTTCCGGCGTCATCCCTTTAAAGCGAACTTCTTGAGGCAAAATCAA
Organism: Microcoleus sp. AT8-B5; assembly: GCF_036705565.1. Lineage (NCBI taxonomy): Bacteria > Bacillati > Cyanobacteriota > Cyanophyceae > Oscillatoriales > Microcoleaceae > Microcoleus > Microcoleus sp. AT8-B5. The sequence goes on along the minus strand of NZ_JAUBUY010000013.1, from coordinate 65,724 downwards.
CTTTTTTAAAGCTGCTTTTAACTTCTCAGATGGCAGCAGATCGGCGCGCCTGTCAATCTCTTCAAACCACAAACAATGACCGTCCCAGCGCGCAACAATCGGCTCAAACTGCGAACCTTCAGTTACTAAATGGACTGGTACTGGTTTCGCTACACCCGTGCGCTGTTTAGCATCAGATTCGTTAACAGGATAAGCCAGCCAGGTTTGCCCTTGCAGCACGTAAGCCAAGTGCAAGCGAACGGGGAGGAGGAGTTGCAAATACTCGGCCACTTGCGGCAAACTCGGCTCCTCAATTACCGCAGCTATTTTCTCATTTAATGGCGCAAAAATAGCCCATCCTTCAAAGTTTTGTGGCTGCGGTACAAAAGTATAAACCATTGAGCTAACTCTTATCCGCACGCTTCCCCCACGCACGCAAGGAGCCAGGAATTGAGTATCGAGTAGGTGCGCTTCTTGGGCAGCGAGTTGGCTGAGGATTTTGCGGATATCTGCCACTGAATTGACCTCCTTCATCTTACAGGACTTACGCATAGGGAATCAGAAACCGGGTTTTTTACAAAAATATTTCGTTCCCGCCCGCCGATTCGCTAAAAAACCCGGTTTCTAGGCATCGGAATGGGTAAGTCCTGTCTTAACTTTTTTACCTAACACACTTTTAAATTAAATAAATATAAAGATTCATCAATACTGTTGACGCGAATCAATACCCTAATATAATATTGAGCGAACCTCCCAATTTAACCTTGTAGATATATCGCGTAAATATGCTGCAAAAGCTTTTTTCTAAGTGGGTTGTAGTCACAGCTTTGACACTTCCTCTTTTTGGCTCAGTCCAGGTAGCTAAAGCTCAGGACAGCTATGGAGCTACTGCTTATTCTCCGACTTCTGACGCCACTGGTATTAGTTGGGATCATGCTACGGAGAAAGAAGCACTAAACGCAGCAGTAGCCGCTTGCAATGAACAAAGCGGAGGTGCTAACGACTGCGAACCGCTGACATCTAATAGTAATAATTGTGGAGCGATCGCCGTAGGCAAAGGAGGAGCAGGTGCGGGCTGGGGCGACGATAAAGCCGCAGCAGAAGCTCAAGCTCTCGCGGGTTGCAGCGAACTAGAGGGCGGCAGTTGTAAAGTGCAGCTTTCAGCTTGCAACAACTAATTAAACTGATAAAAATCGGTGGAAGAGGTGTATATGTTGGCTGCTAAAACAGCTTAAAAAATAGTAAATGTATGGTGTGCATTGCACACCATACCAAATACAACTCAGCTAAAATTAGGGTACGCAATGCACACCCTACGCAGTTAATCTCCTACTTCGGAAGTAACTGCATCTGGTGGCAGCAAACTTTCTAATCTATCTTTAGACCAATATTCAGTAGGGTAAGCGAGTGCAATAATATCAGAGAGTCGAATCAGCCACGTAACTTGTCCGTAAGCATCGATATTTTCCGCCTGTTCGTTAGGGGGAACTATCACCAAAAGTTCCGCAAACTCCCCGAACAAATTAATCGGGATGCCGCCGAAACTGCTATTATTTGTTTTAATCCAAACTTTACTGCCTCGATCGAGAGCTTCTTGCAGTCGCTGGGAGAGCAAACTGGATTTTTTGACCTGGGATTTTTTGGCTTTCGACTTTTTTCCCATAGTTTTAAGAAGTTAAAGTAGTTGTATTGTGGGTTGCACTGTGGATGGCACAGTCCGTTAGACAGTGGGTTGAGATTTAGTGCGATCCTCTTAGTTGGCGTAGCCCCCGTAGGGGCGGGCTTGGCTAACGCGGTTCGGTATTGAAACGGACTGAAGGAAAAAGGGATCTCGCCCCGTCGCTACCCCATTAGTCTAGTCTATAAGAAAGTGCTGTACTGCGATCGTAATAACAATTTAATCGCAAAATCGCGAAATGACACCAGTTCCCAAAAAATGCGACTCTAGCCAAGCTTCAAACCCTTAATTCATCAGTGATTCCCAATCTAAAATCTAAAATCTAAAATCTAACATGGTATGACCTGCGGTGGCACTGTTACAAAGTCAGTCAACGAGGCCCGTGTTTCTACTGTGCCCAAATACTGTATAATCGGCGGAATCTTCCCCAATCGTTTAAGTAAAACAATGGACTGGCGAAAGCTCATTCATCCAAACCCGAAAGCTTCAACAAGTCAACCAGCAGCACCAGAAACTCGATTGTCTGTAGAATTTTTGCTAGGGCTCTTTGCTGCGGGATGGACTCAACAGCAGGTGTTAGAAAAATATCCCGCACTGACTTCGGAAAAGTTACGCGCTGCTTTGGCTGCTGCGGATTCCCACTTAGTCTCAGCCATCGCTAATCCAGAGTTACTAGAAATTATCGCTCAAAGTAGAGAATAATTTAAAATAGGTAAAAACTGACCAAATTAAAACTTCAATTCTCCTGTTGCTCACTTGAATCTATTTCTCTTGGTTTAGTCACAAGTGCTAATCCTGCGAGAATCTGTCGGACTCGTTCCTGAGATAGTTGGCCAATTTTATCTGTCAACAAAGCCTTATCTACGGTAAAAACTTGAGACACATTCACTACGCTTTGTTCTGCTAGATCAGCTTCTCCTGCTTCAAGCAATACATTACCTATCGCCCTCGCTCGTCTGAGATTAGTAGTCAATGCACAAACAATAACAGTTCTGATTAGAGAAATGTTCAGAACATCGTTTTGAATCACGACATAAGGACGAATATAGCCTGGTTCCGAACCTATCGGTTGTCCCAAATCTATCCAGTAGATATCCCCCTGACAACTTACCATTCTGTTTCTATGAATTGTCGCTGATGCTGACGCATTCCCTCTAGCATAGCTTGCTCTGACGAATCTAGTCCATCTGCATAAGCATCATTGATACTGTCTAGCAGTTGTCGAGCGCGATCGTTTTGTAAGCAGTCACTAGCGCTCGCTACCTCACTTTCATCAAGCCCAGATTTTGGGCAAATTTCATCGAGCGTCTGAGGTTGAACAACTCTTGCTTTAGCTCTCTTTAATGCTGCAAACAAACGAGTTGCATTGGCAGGCGACCTCAGCAAATAAATGGTTTCTAGTAAACTTTCTAATTCTGCCTCAGAAATCAAAACCGCATTTTTACCGTTAGGCCTATTAATAACTATTACTTCGCCAGTTTCAACAGCGCGATCGCAGAGATGTTCTAAATTTGCTTCAGCGTCAGTGTATGTAATCTCAGTTGACATACAATTCTAACTCCCACTAACTTTGCGAGGATAGCCCGCGAGCTTAACTCACGAGCCATGCCCAATTATATCACTTATCATCCCTCACAGGCAGCGACGTATCCAGAATTTCCATCAACAATTCCAGCCGCGAAGGACGGCTCAACATCGGCACTAAATTCGGCAAGGAGTAGTAATCCCCGGCAAACGTAAAGGTTTCCACCGCTACTTGTTTGTCCTTCAATTGCTTCTGGACATATTCGCACCAAGCACCAACTCGCACAATCACAACATCAGGATTTACCCCCAAACTGCGGCAGTAATTCTGATAAGCATCTGCAAAATAAGGCGCAGAGTTTTCGCCTTCATCTGTTACGATAATGAATTGCTCCACAACCTGCTTTTTAATTCGCATTGCTTCCACCGCGCAACCGCAACTTGTGCCGCCGCCACTGCGAATGTGCTTGAAAGCGCGTTCCCAGTCTGTCAATTCGCTGCCGTTTGCTTGCACTGGATACGGCATCGTGTCAAAGGCGTAGACGAACAGTGCAGCCTCGGAAATGCCCGAAATCAAAGCAGCGAGACGCTTCCCGACTTCGATCGCACTTTCCATCGAACCAGACTTGTCAATCAACAAACCAGTTGCTTTCGCAATCTTCCCGCGCTTCTTCACCTGTTCGTTTGTCACCGCTTCCAGCTTCGCCGCCGTTGCTGCGTCGAAGTTGGCGCCCGCACCCGCCACACTCGCTTTGTAAGCAGAAACCCGATCGCACTTTGCCGCTTCATCCAGCTTCGAGTCAATCAACTGCTTGACTTCCGGGTGATCCATCGCGCCGCGCGACTGAATCGATTTCAAATTGTTGATGACTTCCTGGGGCGACATCGAGTTAATCAGCGCCGCCAAAACTGTTGGCGTTAGCTGTCCGATCGCACCAACTGCGATCGTATACGGAATCTTGTACTCAACAATCAAATTCGCCTGTTCCGCAGGTGTCGCCGCCTTCGCCAACTGCTTCAACACGAATGCCAGAGAGTCTTCCGGCGGATTGTCTTTAAACAGGATAGCATTAGCGCGATCGCTCGGCTTGACGTGCAGCGTTGCGTACAAATGCTTCATCGCCTTGCGGTTGCGGATGGCGGCGCGATCGAAAAACTGTGCATTCTTTTCCCGCGATTTCAGATAGCGAGTGACAGCAGTGCGCGCACTGCGGGGCACCTTATTCTGATGCTGTTTCATAAAGTCCACAATCCGCGAAACCTCGTAGGGAGGGAACTCTTGCAGCATCATAAAACCGGCATCTCGGTGTTCCGTCAGCGCCGAAGTTAGCAAATTTCCGGCAAAAACTTCCTTGTGATCGCGCACGTCGCCGTGGCGTTGATACCACACTGCTAAATGACCGTAAAAAATCGGATCTAATTCGATAATTAACTTGTGAATTTCTGCTACTTTTTCTAATTGGCGGTGAGGAGTTGTGAGGAGACTGTTGAGCATTTCCAAACGCAAATCGCGCTCTAATACATTCATATTCATTGCTGTCACCTAATATTTTGCACCTATCGCCTTAGTCCGCCAGGGATTGAAATCCCTGGCTCAAAGCTTAAGTCCTCTTAAGAGGACTGAAATGCGTGTTTAAAAATGTATTTTCGGTGATTAAAAACCAAGAAAAACAAATATCTTTAGTCCTCATAGCGAGGACTTTAGCTATTAGACAGGGATTTCAATCCCTGGCGGACTATTTCGGAGTCGAGTGACTTCAAATCTGGTTCAACCCAATTAATCCGAGCTTCCCAGGACATCAGGCGATCGCGCGTCTAGTAGCGAAATGGTAAAGTGCGATCGGCATATTTTGCAATCAAACCGTTAGCCAGATGTACGATCGAGTAATTGTGACTTTCATCGGCGAGATATCGGCCAACATTTTCTCATGGCTAATACCAATTTATTTTTGAGGACGGAAGTCTTCAATACAAACAGGATTACTTAATTATTATCCTGAATTAACCACAAGAGCTGATAGCGCCTCAAAAGTCACTTCGCGCAAGTTAAGAAAGCCATTTGCACATACGCAGGAGTTGAACCAGCGACCTTTTCTTTAAAGAGAAATGCTCTACCAATGAGCTAGTATGTAAGCTTCCTTTGTTGGGGCGCGAAGTGGAAATTTTAAGCGCCGGATAGATATAAAAAATTCAGCTATAAAAGGCAGCGCACAAGTCAGAGAAGCTTTAGCCTCGCGGCAAGTAGGAATTGAACCTACAATTCGATTTTAAGTCGAACGTATCCAGTTTGTAAGCTTCTTTTGTTAGGGTGCGCTGCCTAATACGTGCTTTAAGTGAATTTCTAGCCGTAAACGGCTTCTGGGCGAACAATTAAATCGCCACTGGGACGGCGATCGAGCACGTAAGAATCGAAGCGAGATCCCTTGACATCAAAATGATTTGCCAGACGTTCCTTAATAGCTTTGTCGCTCATTCCTGCCGCGATACCCAGTTGGTTTTCCGCCAGATCGTAGGAACGTCCTTCAAAACGAATGTGAACCATTACCGATACCTCCTAGAGCAATTTTTGATTTTGGATTAGTAGCTTATCTGCTCTCGACTTTGGCTTTTTGTGAGACGCGGGCAAATTGCCAGTATCGGTAAAGATTCACGAAATCTGATAATCTTTACTGAAAGAAGCGCCGTTCTAAATGATAAGCTTGTTTAATTTTGCGGATTTCCTCAGCCTTTTTGGTTGATTGAAATCTGGCTGAAATTTTCTGTTCTGAATCCGCATTAAATTCGTTGAAATTAGACTGATTTCGTACAACATCTGACTCGGATCGAGTCAATTTGTAACCGAACATTTTCGTATAAAGTAACAACATGACCATCGAGTCTATATTGCAAGACTTTCAAATTGATGTTCGTTGAAAATTTGAGCAATATTTAGTTGTCAAGGTTCAGAATTTGCACGAAAAATACAGGTTTTTGCTTGTCCTGCGCTTTCCATATTTATATGCTACATAAATACTACACAAGTGTCAAGGGGGTAGCAAAAGTTTTTTAGATAAAACTTACACGAGTGGCGAGAAACCGGGTTTTTTTACCAAAATATTTCGTTGCCACCCGCAGATTCGGTAAAAAACCCGGTTTCTTGGGTCAAAGGGCGATCGCAATCTGTAACATCGATCAAACATCCTTAACATAGGAAATGCTGTTGCGAATATTGTGGAAGCCAGCAGACTCGTAAAGTCGCATCGCACCTGATGAATTTGCAGCATCGACGCCGATAATAGCAGTAGCGACACCGGCAGCTTTCAGTCGATGCAAACCAGCCAGCAACATTGCTCGTCCCAATCCAATTTTGCGGAAGCCACGCCTAGTGCCGAGACAAGCAATCCAGCCTTCATTGCGCCCGGTACGATCGCACTCTTGCACACTAATCTCGCAGTAACAAAAACTGACAAATGTGCCGTCATCAGCAACAGCAATCAAGTCTAAATCATTTCTGTAATCGGGTTTAGCTAACTCGTGCTTAAATTTATCCACCGTTAAATCGTGATGATTCCAGTGATCGATAAATGACTGGTTGAACATTTCTACCCAAGCTGCCGCATCCTGTTCGCCGGGGAACTGAATGAGGGCAAAACCTTCGGGGAATTGCGGTTCTGGGATCGGTTCAGAGAGCGATCGCGCCATTCGGCAAAAATAGCGATCGGCCTTAAAACCGCAACTTGTCAGCACAGAAATGCGATCGCAATCCTCAGCGCGAGCATAGGTTCGCAGCTTCACGCGCCCGCCCCGCATTGCAGACACTTCGCGCATCCGCACTTCACCCCAGGCGATCTCGGCTGCTTCCACATCGCCTCCGCGCGCGTCGGGGTGAACGCGAAACCACAACCAACCGTCAATTACTTCCCCCGGTTCAGAAACGGACAACTGAGCAAAACCGATTAATTTTCCTTCCGCATCTTCCCAAAGGCGGATATCGCGGGCTACATCTAGGGACGGTTGGTTAAATTCTTGTTGTAATTCCGAGATGGAAGTGCCTTCATCGAGCCGATCGACTTCTTCGCAAGTATTGATTAAATGGGCGATCGCATCTAAATCGCGATCGCCCCCATAGCAGCGCGCCGAGAGATTTGCCATCATAGCTAATCACCATTCCCTGTTGTTATTCAGTTTCAAAATAGCTTGGGCGATCGCACTTTTATCGATCGGATGAGTCGATCGACATTAAAAATCCGACAACGCAAACACTCACAGTAATCCAACCGCTACCGCCATTGGCTGCTATCGTGAGCGCAAAATGAGTGGAAAACGACAAACTAGAGACAGTTTAAAGCCTCTAAGCCTTGTGAGTCGTATGTTATTGGGGATGGGAGTAGAAGGACTTGAACCTTCGACCTTGAGATTAAGAGTCACCTGCTCTAACCAACTGAGCTATACTCCCGCATCTAAGCTAGTATAACACAACCGTTTTGAAAAATCAACTATTTCTGTAAAAATTTGTGGCGATCGGTCTGACCTGACATCTTGCAGCAATATCAATAAGAGGATTTTTCGTGGGGTCGGGCGGGTTTATAGAACCTATTTGCAAGCTTTAAGGCTGTTGGCGAACCCGCCCCTACCGCTAATTGAGAATGGTGCAAGATATCAGTCTGACTCAACATTGAAACCGAGAAAATACCGCATACAATTTTTGTGTAATTCCTAGAAAATCATTTTGTAGTAAGGACTTCAGTCCTTTTTTGCCCGCAGTAATTGCAACAAATAAAGTCCTTAAGCTGTGGAGCATTTAAACCAGTAACGAGGCGAGTAGGGTGCGTCAGCTAGAACTTTTACGCTGAAACGGAAAACCTTAGATGCTGACGCACCTTACGCAAGTCCTTTAAATGCCGAACAGCTTATCGCTAATGCTTCACTCGATAATGAAGCAACATGAAACCGTTGCTGTAGATTTTGCGATCGGCAACTTCCAAATTGGTCGGCTCGATTGCACCGGAAAAAAGAGGAATTCCCGCTCCAATTACTACCGGATTTAACTTCACAATCATCTCGTCAATCTCAGAAAAAAGAGTTGCCGCTAAAGCCCCACCACCGCAGAGCCAGATGTCTTTACCCGTTTCCCTTTTCAATTCCTTAACCAATTCAACAGGATTGTCCGAAACAAGTTCAATATTCTCATCGGGACTGGCTTCCATAGTGCGCGAAAAGACATACTGCTTCAAGCTGGGATAAGGATTAGTTACACCAACATTTAGCCCTACCTCATAGGTTTTCCGTCCCATCAAAACCGCATCAAACTGCTTGTTTTCTGCACGAATGCCTCGTGCTTCCTGAAAGTGAGCCGGAAAAGTTTCAGGAAAGGAATCTAACAAATCAGCAAAATGCTCTCCGTCCATAGGGAAACAATCAAATGACCCATCTTCGCGAGCAATAAACCCATCAACTGTGCAAGCAACGTAATAGTTTAGTTTTCTCATCTTTCACGTTCATTTGGTACAACAATTTTACATCGTAAAAACCAGGACTTTTTTCATCAAAATCATCCGCAACGAAAGTAAAAATTCCTTTTTCACAGCCAAATTTACGGGACTTGAAGACCGCAGTCTTTTCATGCGACGTTTCTTTCAGTTTTTGGATTTCGTTTAAAAATTGAATATCCTTCAATAACAAAGACCACTGAATTAATTCTAATTTTATAACTTGAACTTTCATGGCTTTTATGTTGAATCAGTAGTAAATTTAGACTTATTATAAACCAATCCATCCACCGAGGAGGTACTGCCCCTCCTATCCCCGCGTTATCAGCACGGTGTCTCGCTTTTCGACTTCCGGTGGTTAAAAGGAAGATGAAGGAATCGAACCCTTACAGTTACCTGTACCCCAGTTTTCAAGACTGGTTGCCAACCATTTAGCGGCATCTTCCAAGGGGTGTCTGACGGGGATTGAACCCGCTAATAACTAGCTTCACGGGCTAGCGTCTCGACCGCTTCGACTTCAGACACCGTAAGTGGAGTCAAGGAGAATCGAACTCCTGACCTCTTGCGTGCAAAGCAAGCGCTCTACCAATTGAGCTATGACCCCTTATACTATTTTAGATTTTAGATTTTAGATTTTAGATTGGGGATGAGTTAGTGGATATGGGTTTGGAGATTCTCGACAGTTTAATTAGTTTTTTAAAGTGGTATTAAGTCGCCCATAACAAAATATTAGACGAATATTCAAGCTTCCAGATTGATTTGTGAAATCAATCTCAAATCCAAAATCCAAAATCTAAAATCTAAAATCGGTGTGGTGGATTGCGATCGGATTTGAACCGATATCTTTCTAACAGCCAGTTAGATGCTTTACCAATTAAGCTACGAACCCCAGACAGCAGGAGCGGTAGGACTTGAACCCACAACATTCGAGGTAGAAGCTCGACACTCTATCCAGTTGAGTTACACTCCCGTATTTTTTGTTAATTTGTGCGATTCCCGTAGGGAATCGATCGTAATATAAAAAATTATCCATTCAAGGGAATCAACCTCCTTAAATTAAAGCAAAAACAACGAGAGTGGCAGGACTCGAACCCACAACATCCGCGTCCGTTAGCGAAGCGTGCGCGGTAGCGCATAGCGCGGCGCTCTATCCATTGAGCTACACTCCCATAAATTAGTAGTCCTGACAGGAGATTACCCCGCGTCTGCTTGTAAGGCAAACGCTCTACCATCGAAGCTCAGGACTACAAAAGCGGATGATGGGACTCGAACCCATGCGCTGAGAATGGCATACTCAGATGCTAGCCGCTACATGACATCCGCAAACCGATTTTAGATGTGAGATTTTGGATTTAACTGAGATGTTGCACCCTTGTCAATAAGCCTTTTATGAACAGGCTTTTCGGCCTGTTCCACAAAGAGTAGATTTTCTTGTGGAACAGGCCGAAAAGCCTGTTAAGCGAGAATGGTGCAAGATGTGAGATTTAACAAACCTCTCGTTTAACCAAGCGGATAACGAGGCTCGAACTCGTGCCTAGAGTTTGGAAGACTCGAATGCTACCGTTACACCATATCCGCAATTGTGGGGCTGGTGATAGGAATTGAACCTACAACCGACTGATTACAAATCAGTTGCTCTGCCTAATTGAGCTACACCAGCACAGCAGATGGCGAGATTTGAACTCGCAAAAAGGCTGTATGAAACCCTCATGTTGTTAATTACATCACACCTGCATTTTTGGTGGCGGGGGCAAGAATTGAACTTGCTGATTTGCAGCTTATGAGACTGCCAAGCCTACCCAGGCTACTTCACCCGCGATGTCACCAAATACCCCTGACTGGCATCGAACCAGCACTAACTAGATCCTAAATCTAGCGCCTCTACCGATTGGGCTACAGGGGCAAAATTGATTTTCGATTTGAGATTTTCGATTTGAGATTGAATAAAACCTCATACCCCTGACAGGCCTCGAACCTGCAAAAAACACTCGTTTTGAGCGAGTGATGTTTTCCAATTACATCACAGGGGTAAAGTCGGGATGGTTGGATTTGAACCAACGACTCCATGCTCCCAAAGCATGGCTTCTGGCCGCTGAATTACATCCCGTTCATGCTCCGGGTGAGACTCGAACTCACACTCAAAATAAAACAGATTTTAAGTCTGCCGCGTCTGCCAATTCCGCCACAGGAGCAAGTAGAAACTTAGTTGAAAATTTGGTACTCAGGAGTGAGATTTGAACTCACACAACACAATTTTTGAAATTGTGGCCTCTGCCAATTGGGCTACAGGAGTGTAATTGATCTGCTTTGGTAATAGCAGAACTGGGAAGGCAGGGGTCGAACCTGCATTTTGCCGCTTTCAAAGAGCGGTGCCATACCGATTAGGCGACTTCCCAATAATTGGGTACCGGGGTAGGCTTTGAACCTACAGAAACTCCTATTTCAGAGATAGGCGACTTTACCAATTTGTCTACCCGGCAATTAAAAAAATGGCTGCCCCAGTAGGACTCGAACCTACAACCTAGCGGTTAACAACCGCTTGCTCTACCATTGAGCTATAAGGCAACGCAATCCCCCAAGTCAGTATCGAACTGACGACCTCCTGCTCTTCAGACAAGCGCTCTACCAACTGAGCTATCGGGGGAAAACGGAGAAGGAGGGATTTGAACCCTCGACGGCTGTTAAACCGCTCTTTCTTAGCAGGAAAGCGCCTTAAGCCACTCGGCCACCTCTCCACACCGAGAACGGAGGGATTTGAACCCTCAATCTTCAGTTTTATTAACTGAGATGTTATCCGGCTACACCACGTTCTCAAGATTGCAACTGCGGATTAAATGCAGTTACAAATGGGCCGGGCTGGAATTGAACCAGCAACGCTTTAAGCTACTGTTTTACAGACAGCTACCCACGCCAATAGGAGGGCCGACCCAAGATAGAAATTTTGGTAGGTCGTCGAGGAATTGAACCTCGATCCATCCGCTTAAAAGGCGGCTGCAAAACCATTCTGCCAACGACCCACGAGAAGTGCTGACGGGAGTTGAACCCGCAATCACTTGGGTGAAAACCAAGCGGCTTAAACCATTTGCCTACAGCACTATCGATTTTAGATTTTAGATTTTAGATTTTGGATTGCTCTTTGAGATTTGAGATTGCTCCTGCGAATAAATAGGAACAGAGGTTAGGGCGGGATTTGAACCCGCGAAAATCGGTTTTGCAGACCAACGCTTTGAGCCACTCAGCCACCTAACCTGGGAGTCCCGACGAGGTTTGCACTCGCAATCTTCACGCCAGAGGGGGAGACGGCTTGACTTTTGCCTACGGGACTTTGACCCCCGCCGAAAAACGGATATTTGCTTTCCGACAGGAGGTGTGGATTTTAGACCAAAGTTCCAATTCCGAGATTCTTCTCCTGTGGAGTAAATCTAAAATCTAAAATCTAAAATCTAAAATCGACTGACGGGAGTAACGAGACTTGAACTCGCAACCTTTCGCTCGACAGGCGACTGCTCTGACCGGTTGAGCTATACCCCCGCGAAAATGAACAATATTGTGTCCTTGAATTACTCAAGTTGGGACGGGGTGGCGGTTGATTCCGCGTACTACAACCCGATCGGGCTATTGTTGCCGGAGTCTACACCGCCAATGTCCACAATTATGTGACACGATTAACTTCCTATTCTGTTTTCAAGGTTCATATTGCTCGTGGGGTAAGGCTTTGAAGCTCTTTCCCCTTCGCCATACATTTATACTACGTTGCGTATTACAAGACTGTCAAGGGGGTAATACAACTTTTTTTGAAATTGGGTTTTTTAAAGGGGTGTCGATCGCTCCAACCAACCCTATGAATCCCCCAAAATCCTTATAAATCAAGAGATTTGGTGGCTAAACAGATGTTGTGGCGTAAGGTAAATCTGATGCGGAAACTGTACTACACTCCAATTTCTCTGAATTCTCGCCGTCGCGCGAGGTGGCACTTCTGGAAAATGCGATAATCAGCTTTTAGATATCAAATACTACAAATCAAACGTTGTCTGAATTGCCCTTAACTCCCGTGCCCGCAAGCCCAGAACCCGATCGCCCAAACCTCCCTCACTGGCTACACTCGTTGGATACCTGTCCAAGTACCAACAGTTGGGCGATCGCCCGCGCGGCCGGGCTCCACCACGGAGATGCAGTATTTACTAGGCGACAAACCAGCGGGCGCGGCCAACACGGGCGCACCTGGCACGCCCCAAGCGGTGTCTTGACTGTTAGTTTTGTACTCGACAACCTCAACCCCACTCTGTTGCCGGGACTCAGTTTAGCAGCGGGTTTAGCGGTGATTTACGCGATCGAAGATTTGGTTCCCGACTGTCGAGATATGCTGCGCCTGAAATGGCCAAACGATGTCTGGATCGATCGCCACAAATTAGCCGGAATTCTCTGCGAAGCCTCTTCGGGCAATGCTTTGGGTAAAACTCGCGCCGTTGTGGGAATTGGACTCAACCGCTGCGTAGATTTCGCGGCTGCGGGATTGGATGAAAGGGATCTCGGTAATGCGGTAAGCTTGCATTCTATTGCTAGTACAGTACCGGATGAACTGTGTTTGCTCGATCGACTGCGGCACTATTTACTCGAACTAGCCGATATGTTTTCTACCACAGACAAGCCAGCCTCCAAGTCCGGTTTAGCGCTACTTTTGCCGGAATTGCGCCGCCGCGATGCGTTGATTGGCTGCCCGGTGGCGATCGAACTTGCTTCGGAAACCATCTGCGGAGAAGCAGCGGGCATTGACGGATGCGGCCGCTTGTTAGTGTGTTTGGCGGGCGATCGAATACAAGCCTTTACCTCCGGGCGAGTTCGATTAATTCAAGAGGAAGAAGTCATTAGTCAGTAGTCAGTAGTCAGTAGTCAGTAGTCATTAGTCATATCCTGTCGATTACCCGCAATCAGGTAGGGGCGGGTTCACCAACAATACCTGCCAATAATTGACCATCTCAAAAACCCGCCCCGACCGGGATATTATGGTTAATCGATCGGACATGATATTAGTCAGTAGTCATTAGTCATTAGGGAAAATGCCCAATTAACAATTCCCAATTACCAATTACCAATTCCCAATTCCCAATTCCCAATTTTAATTGATCACCTCAAATACTACCAATCTGCTCAGCCACAGCGGTTGATTGGCCTCCACACCTTCGGGACGACCCTTAGTAGAAGCAACTTGTATTCTGTTGCCATTTATCCCTTGTCTAACCAAAATATTTTTCACATTTGTCGCCCTTTCCAGTGCCAACTTTTGAGTTTCTACCGGAGTGCTTTTAAAATCGCTGTAGCCAATTATCCTTAAATTCTTCGTGCTATTTTTCTCCATATATTCCTTGACTTTGCTAAGCTTTTGTGCTACGTCTTTCGCCTGCAAACTTGCCGAACCTACACCGAAATACACGCGAACTGGCATTATTATCTTTGGTGGCGGTGGAGTTCCTATTATCACTGTATTTGTTACCGACTTCACCCCCGGAATTGTCTCAAAAGCTTGAGTTATTTTCTGAGCATCTGGCGCTTTGCTTACGCTGCCTGCAATGGCGACTTTTCCCTCTGCATAGCGAGCGGAGATATTAATGCTTTCTACTTTATTCAAAAGAGCTGCTGTCCGCTTGACATCGGCTTCGACTAAAACCGGATCTGGAGGTACTTCAACGGCTATAATTTTATTTTCAATTCTTGATTGGGGAGCCGCTTGCTGAGCGATTTTTTCCGCTTTCGATCGCAGATTTTGATTCGGCACTCGTCCCGAAATCTCCAATACTCTATCTTTAACATCAGCCACGAGGCGATAAACGGATAAATCGGGAGCAGATTGTAATGCTAAATTTGTATCTGCTTCTAAGCTCGCTGCAACTGAGCTGCGGTATTGATGAATTCCCCAAGGTAGGCCAATTAAACCTAACGCTGCCAAACCGATCGTGGGTAAAATTGGACGTTTACGAGATTTAACTTTTACCTCTGTATCGATTAATTTTTGCAATTTCGAGTTTATTTCGGGTGGCACAGTGGCTGGATCGCCGTTAAATGACTGAATTTGAACTCCGTATTCTTGAACAATATTGTTGAATATCGATCGCATTTTATACTTAAACCACTGGCGGGTTTCTCCTTGCATCACTACTGCCAGATAACACGAACCCGCAACTTCCAATACTATGGTAGATGTGCCGTATTCTATAGCATCAATCTCTGCAATATTTCCTGACTGAGATATACAATCGTTGACAAAAGCCCGAATAGCAGTCAGCATCCCCGCTACCATATCTGATTCTAGCTGTTCGCGTTCAGACTTCTGCACTGCTGAAATTACTAAGCCCGATCCTGCTTGAATTAAAAAGACAGCTTTCACACTCAGTGGTGTTGTTTCTTTCATCAGCAATTCTGCTTCAGAAATGCCCTGCAATTTGGCTTTGATTTTGCGACTAATTCCCTCTGGACTTAAAGCTGATTCTAGTTTTTCATTAATCTCCCCCATCATCTCGGCGATGTATTTTAAAATCGTGCTGCCGATGATGGGATAAAGTGCATCCGACATTGCTTCTCGCTTGAGATGAATTTGCTGTTTGATAGCAGCGGCCATTTCCGGCGCGATCGCCATTGCAATTTCATCCGGCGATTCACTCATTCTGTGGCTGATTCCCACAGTCAGAGCCGGCGATATGGCTACTCCCATCGATTGTCTGTTTTCTCTGGTTTTCGTATTAATTATTTCATCAATTATCGGACTTATGGTTTCGACAAATGATTGTCTCGACTCATTAATGGTTTGGAGCATCATTTCGGGAAACATGATTTTAATTCGGGCGAGTAATTCTTCCCGATCGCCTCCCCATTCCGCATCAGTAATTTTGCGATCGAGTTCCCCTACTTTATCGTTGAGTCTGTAATTATAACTTACAACTTCATCTAACAATGGTAAAATAGATTCGATGACCGACTTTTGTAGTTGGGCGTGATGGCTAACCATCAGCTCGTCAATCAAAGGTTTCAGTAAATCTGTAAACAAGTCTGTGGATTCATAAATCCGGTGTTCGATCGCCACAATCTGTTGTTCGATCTTCGCGAGTCTTTGATCGATCCTTTTATTCTGAATGATGGCATCGACAGCCGGGGCGATCGCAGATTCTATCTCTAGCTTTGCTTCCCCGATGTTTCGGGACAGCATTTCTACAATCACTGGCATTATTCTTGCCATCAACCCTTCTATCTCGGCTAAAACTTGCTGCTGAACTTCGACAATCTTAGTTTCATTATTTAATATTTGTGCTGCAATACCGCTGTTTTGAATAGCCGTGTTGACACCAGGTGCGATCGCCTCTCTCACCTCTAACTTTGTCTCCTCAATTTTCCGGTTCAGCGACTCAATCATTAACGGCATTAGCCTTGCCATTATATCTTCCGGCTGAGTTTTTTGCTGTCGTTGAAGATTATTTAGTCTACTTTCTACGTCGCTCAATTTGCCTTGAACTTCTCTTTGAAGAATTGCTGATTCTATCAAAGGTTGGATCGTCGCTGCTACTTGTAATTTTGATTCATCGATTTTCTGATTCAGCAAATCAGTTATTGCCGGCATTAGCATCGCCATTATCTCTTCAGGCTTCTGAGTTGGCGACTGTTGCGTAGCCAGTCGGCGTTCGATGATGCTCAATACTTTTTCTTCTATTTCTACCCAAGCTATTCTTACCTGTACTGAGGGGGCAACAGCTTCTACAACCTCTAATTTTAATTCACTAATTTTGCGGTTCAGTAAATCGCTAACTACTGGTACTAGCTGCTTGATTAAATCTTCCGGTTGCTGCTGGTAACGCTGCTGAATATTTGCAACTCTATCTTCAATTCTTACTACCTGTTCTTCAAGTCCGTTTTGATTGTGAATTACTTGATTGACTCTCGGTGCGATCGCCGAAGCTACCTCTAACTTAGACTCCTCTACCTTACGGTTTAGCAGATCTCCCACTACTGGCATCAGCCGTTGGATTAAGTGTTCTGTATTCGGCAGGGGTTGCTGGTTAAAGTTAGCAATTTGATTTTCCCAATCTGCTAATTTAGCCTCCAACTCGATGCGATTAATTTTATTATTGTTTGCGAGGTCGATCGCCTTTTTTAATTCAGACTTCAACTCCTCTAATTCTTCTCTCACCAACTCAGGAATTAACGGTTTCAGTAAAATCATCAACTCTTCTGGTTGAGACATCAGCTTCTCAAAATTTTCTAACCTTTGTTCCACGCTCAAAACATTACTGTAAAATTCCGGCAAATCCCTTTCAAACAGTAGTTGTTGCAACTGCTTAAACTGCTCAACTGCTTGTTCTAATTCTTCCTCCGACTGCCGATTATTTTTAGCTACCTTCCCGGCTATAGATAAATCTGGTTCCTCATTATTGTTTTCTCGTCTTTGAGAAGGTATCTCTTCATCGTTAGTTAATACTTCCGGTACAATACTCGGTGATTCGATCAGGAAAGACAATTGTTTGCGCCGATTCTCCTCATCCTCTAATCGCTGAACAGACTTTTCCGAAAGCGGTAATTTCAACTCGCTTGGCTCTTTTTTTGATTTCTTTAATAACTGAAATTCAGTCAATATGGTTAGCAATTCCTGAAGTTGCTCTCCAGCTTTAGAACTTGCCAGAGTTGCATCAGAAACCTCTTTTTCTGACTGATATATTTTGCCGGAATTATCATTAAATGCTGCCATACTGCGCTACCAAAAGGTGATTTTAACCGACCGAATAAAAATGCCAGCTTGCTTGCCGCCTCACCCCAGCGAAAATCAATAGGAATGACACAATTTTTCCGAGTGTCTGGCGTACTAAAGCTATCGCCCTATTTTAACTGCTGTTCTGCGACTAGCCAACTGGGCCGCCAACTGCAATGCTGCCTTCATGCTGGAGGCATCTGCAATCCCTTGACCTACAATATCAAAAGCTGTGCCGTGATCGGGAGATGTGCGGACAAAAGGCAAGCCAATTGTAGTGTTGACTGCTTTATCAAAAGCCATCAATTTTACTGGAATCAACCCCTGGTCGTGGTACATTGCCAAGTAACCGTCGTGAGCTTCCTTGGCTAAACCGTACCAAACTTTAGCCGGTTTTACCCACAGGGTATCGGGGGGGACTGGCCCGTCTAACTGCACTTGAGGAAAGCGATCGCGCTGCGTTTCCAACCAAGGTATCATCCAGTCTTGCTCTTCATTTCCCAGTTTGCCATTTTCGCCGCTGTGAGGATTTAAGCCAGAAATCGCAATTTTCGGTCTTTCCAGCCCAAAATCTTCCCGCAAACAGTCTATCAGTAATTCTAGTTTTTCACTCAGTAATTCTGGACTCAAAGCATCGGGGACTTGACGGAGGGAAATATGTGTGGTAGCGAGTAAAGTTACCAGCGTCCAGCCACTGTGGGGAGATGTGGCGGCAAACAGCATTCCGAACCGCTGCGATTTTGCCCTTTCTGCGAGGAGTTCTGTTTGTCCGGGATAATTGTAACCGGCAGCCTGCCAGCAAGTTTTGGAAATCGGGCCGGTCACGATCGCGGAGAATTCGCCGGCGATGGTACGGGCGATCGCAGTTTCCATGTAAGCAAAGCTAGCCGCCCCGCTAGCTGCACTCCCGACACCGGGGACTATTTCGCCCCACTTGTTGTCTGGTTCAATATCAATAATATTTAATGTTTCGGGATTTGCCGCTTCTGCTGCGGGATTGGTCGATCGCAACTTATCGTAAGTTTGCTGCAAAATTCTCTTAGATCCGAAAACCGTCACCATCAAAGCAGCAGCGGGATCTGCCAATGCCTTGAGAATCACTTCCGGGCCAATTCCCGCCGGATCTCCCAGAGTTACAGCTAGTTTGGATTCCCGATCGAGACTCAAGGCAGTTTTCTCCAACAAAATACAGGAATTTCGGCACTGAAATTTTAGCATTCATGTACCGGGTTGACCCAAATTATATTATCTTTATCAGAAGATTGGGTTTAAAACCCCGTCTTTTTAGGACGGCTTTTTCCATTTTCAAGTAAAATAACACATTTATCTAAACAAATGAATATGGTACAATAAGCAGATCAGACAAGATTTAAAAACCTACCCCCGGACTGGGGGAAAGTCTACGCCCAAAACATTCACAGAGGAGATATGACTACACACCTATGTGCTTTTCGTGGTCAGCCTGGGAACCCTATTAATAGGGATATTAAGATCGAAATGTCTTAAGAATCCTCGTGCCTTCAGGGCGAGGAGTGTCAATTAATGCGATCGCCCAATTGGACAGATAAAACCATGAATCCTGAAATTTTCAATGCAGCCTTTTTGTCCTTTTCCCTAATTTTCGTGGGTATAGGTGGAGGCTTCCTCCTGCTCAAATTGCAAGGCGGCGAAGAATAAGTTTTTTTCAACCAATCCTTCAGAAGCCTTCTACCTTCTGCCTTCTAGAGTCTACTTGCTGCCGAAAGCAAGCCTTCTGGCGAATATCTCAAGCCTAAAATGAGAAAATTTCAGGTTTTTGTTAAGTTTTTATAAAAAACTTAACAAAAACCTGATACCATCTTATAGAAAGTTTAAGATTCATAATTAATCCCTAGATGACTTTATTGATTTTAGGTGCCACCGGCACTCTCGGCCGCCAAATAGCCCGCCGCGCCCTAGACGAGGGCTACCAGGTGCGCTGTTTAGTCAGAAGTTACAGAAAAGCTGCATTTTTGAAAGAATGGGGCGCTGAACTCGTACCGGGGAACCTTTGCCAGCCAGACAGTCTGCCTCCGGCCCTAGAAGGCGTCACTGCTATTATCGATGCAGCAACAGCCAGTGCAGCCGATTCTGTCAGCATCAAAAGAGTAGACTGGGACGGAAAAGTATCGCTGATCCAAGCAGCAGCAGCAGCAGGCATCAAGCGTTACATATTCTTTTCCTTTCTCGACGCTGAGAAATATCCCCAAGTCCCCTTGTTGGAAATCAAGCGCTGTACCGAATTGTTCTTAGCAGAATCCGGTTTAGACTACACAATCTTGAGACCTTGCGGCTTTTTGCAAGGACTGCTGAGCCTGTATGCAATGCCGATTTTGGACAATCAGGCAGTCTGGCTGCCCAACAAGCCATCCGCCCTTGCCTACATGAACACTCAGGACGTTGCTAAATTTGCCGTCCGGGCCCTTTCCGTTCCCGAAACCGAGAAAAAAAGCTTTCCGGTGGTGGGAAATCGCGCTTGGGATGCTGACGAAATCGTGCGGTTGTGCGAACGGCTGTCAGGGAAGGAAGCCAAAATTACGCGCACCCCAGATGTCTTGTTGCAGGCTACTCGTAAATTAGCTACCTTCTTTCAGTGGAGTTGGAACGTAGCTGACAGATTGGCTTTTTCAGAAGTTTTGGCAGCCGGAAAACCCTTGAAAGCTCCGATGGATGACGTTTACAGTGTCTTCGGAATCGACCCCAAAGAAACTACTACTTTGGAGTCTTATCTCGAAGAATACTTTAATCTGATCATGAAGAAGCTCAAGGAAATAGAGTACGAGCAGCTTAAAACTAAAAAACGGAGTAAACAAAAAATGCCCTTTACATTTTAAAGTGCCGAAAGCTGGGATTATATACAACGACGTTAAACCTGTGGCTTGTCGCATCGCCGCAGAGTTAGAAGACAAGCTGACTGCCCGCGGCTGGGAGGTTTGCTCGGTTTCTGGTTCGGGAGGAATTCTGGGCTATTCTAGCCCCGATCGCCCCCTGTGCCACACTCAGATCGAACAACTCGTCCCCCCCGGTTTTGACAGCGACATGGAGTTTGCAGTGGTTTTGGGCGGCGACGGTACGGTGCTGTCGGCATTTCGCCAAGTCGCTCCGATTGGAGTGCCGCTGCTGACTGTCAATACCGGTCACATGGGCTTTTTGACAGAAACTTACCTGAACTTGCTGCCGCAAGCTTTGGAAAAGGTAATCGCTGGAGAATACGAAATAGAAGAAAGATCGATGCTGGCGGTGCGGTTGTTTCGAGAAAACGACTGCCTCTGGGAAGCCCTTTGTCTCAATGAAATGGTGCTGCACCGGGAACCGCTAACTTGTATGTGTCATTTTGAAGTGGCGATCGGGCAACACGCCTCTATTGACATTGCCGCAGATGGAGTCATCATCGCGACTCCCACAGGATCGACGGCTTACGCGCTGTCTGCCGGCGGGCCTGTGATCATTCCCGGAGTGCCGGTGTTGCAGTTGCTGCCTATTTGCCCGCATTCAATGGCTTCGCGGGCTTTGGTGTTTTCCAACACCGAGCCGATCAAGATTTTGCCGGCGAGTCCGACCCGCCTGGTAATGGTGGTAGATGGTAACGGCGGATGTTATGTTCTGCCCGAAGATTGGGTGCAAGTCGAGCGAGCTCCGTACCCAGCCCGCTTTATTCGGGTGCAATCTTTTGAGTTTTTCCACATTTTGCGGGAAAAATTGGGCTGGGGCTTGCCTCACATTGCTAAACCGAGTTCGGTTGAGTTGCCTTGATATTTGTTGGTAATAAGCGGAGGGCTAAAGTCCCGTCAATCGATTTTAGATTTTCGATTTTCGATTTTCGATTGACTTGCGCGAGATAAATGCGGGGGCTTGAGGATTTTCGATTTTCGATTTTGGATTGATTCCACGGATAAATCACGTGGCGGGTACCATCAAGAAATTCGTGGTCACTTCGGCTACGCTCAGTACGTCGCCTTTTAGGGCGGCTTTTTCTTTGTTTTTGGGCAGGATAAAGTTTGATCGGAATCTCCTACGGAATCCTTAATTCTCGATCGAGATTCCGAATCATCTCCAAACTCAGGCAGCGTTTATGATAGATGTATTCTCGTACTTCTGGGAGTTTAAACCATGTCTCTCGCTGAGTTAATACCTTTGGTGAACAATCTGAGCCAGTCAGACAAATTATCACTCTTCAAACTCCTAGCAGTGCAAATCCCAGACGCTGAACTACAAGTCATCTTTTCTGCATCAGAGTATCCGGTTCGATCGCTCTACGATGCAACGGAAGCGGCAAACATTATGATGCAGATGATTCGAGACGATCGAGAGGCATCTACTCATGCCTAGTTCGATCGAGTTTCCCTTTTCTGACGATGAAGCATTACCCACGATTCCCATCACTCTGATTCATGCAGGCTTTTCTGTCTCGGCGAATGCACTGCTAGATACTGGGTCTGCGGTCAATCTATTACCTTATGACATTGGTCTGCAATTGGGTGCAATTTGGGAGGAACAAACTGTCCGCTTGCCATTGGCTGGAAATCTGGCAACGGTTGAGGCGCGGGGTGTATTTGTAGATGTTCAAATTGGGAATCTGGAACCCGTTCGCCTAGCATTTGCTTGGGCACAAGCCTCTCAGGTTCCATTAATTCTCGGGCAAACCAACTTCTTTCGAGAATTTGATGTTTGTTTTGTGCGATCGCGAGGCACGATCGAAATTATTCGCTTCTAATAAGCATCGATGCAGAACTCGGAGTTTTATTTAGCTTAACTCTCGATCGAGCTTCCGAACCATCTCCAAAGTCAGGCAGCGTTTGCGAGATAACGATTGAGTTCAACGGACGCAGATAACCTTAAACGTCCACAGATAACTTTATACGTTCCGGTGCAGCGACTTGTTAGCTGGCAGAGCTACTGCGTGAGTTTATATCTACTAAAACTCTACTCTGATCATCAAAGTGAACTCATACATCTCCCTTGTGATCTTTTCAACCTGTGCTTGCAGATTAGCGTACACGGGAATTTTTATGTCAGCCACCACTTGAAGGTTTCTTTTAGACTCTTCACTAAGACTCAAAGTAAGTTCTCTGCTCTGGATTGGATTTTTGCCTCTACGTTGGTCTATCAAGGACTTCATAGAAATATCATTTAATAGCTGATACTGGCGTAGATGAGCTTCGGCTTCTTCTAAATTTGGTTCGCCACCACCAAATTTACTTTGCAACTTAATCTTATTACGTATTTCCTCAAAGGTTTTGTTCACGGCATCAATGCTTCCATCAGCATATGGACTGTCTACGGAACCCTTAAATATTTGCTTACCCGCTGAAGTCTGAACTTCGATTTGTTCTACCGTGACCTCTCGCGCACCAAGTAATCCACACAAAGTAGTGAAATGAAGATATTTAGTTAGTGCAAAAGTTGAAGATGCTTTATCAAGAATGACGTAATCAGATGTGTCATAAGGATTTTGAATTAGTAAAGTTCCTGGCTCTAGAAGCCCACTACTATCTAATTTATTTTCTAAACCGCTAGTAGTCACATATGAAGGAACCAAAAGATAGACTTGCTCACTCAGAAGAAGCTTGCTTCCTTCCGGTGTGTATTCTAGTCGCTCTAATTCATGCGGTGAGATGACTAGAATAACTTTGCGCTTTTTAGGTAAAACTTTATCAAGTACCATATTTGTTGCTCAATTTCTGTAATAGAGTTTTTGAAAAAGAACTTAGCCTCTAATCTTGAAAGCTTGCTTTATCTTAGACATTTGTTCCCTAAAAGCTTCAAAAAGCAATAACAAAATTTTTGGACTAACCTGAAAAGGTTTTTTGTTATTTAAGATTTCAAATAACCCCTTCTGAATAGCTTCTAATGCGCGGCGATTTACAGTTCTATTCAATTTTTCTGAGACATCACTCGCGATGCGATTATACACAAAATCCTCAACTCCATCTTTTGAAAAATTATCCGATAGCACTCCATAAATAACGATAGGAGCAAGGCGCTTAATTGTATCCTGTTCAGTTGGAATAGCTTCTATTACGAACTTTGGATACCTATAACGCATAGTAACCCCTGCATCAGCAGGCAAAACCTTAACATTCCTTTTAGGAATTCCATAAATTTCTAAGACAAGCTTTTGCCGTGACTCAGGATCAGATAACTCTACTCCATTTTTAAAAAATTTATCAGGAGCTTGATTGTCAAGGCTCTGCGCCCAGAAGTATAAATCTGTCATTTCTCAACCTGTCGAAAAATAGCTTCAATCAGAGTGTCTGAATCTTTTTCAGTTGCTAAACTCCCAAGTGCAACTTTTACTGTAGCTGCTCCTCCAGCAAGCTGAGTCATTCTTTTCACAACTGGAAGTGCCCTGAAGCGATCCACATAATTACCTATCTGATCGGGGGTAAGATTTTTAAATTCAGGATCTTCGTCCCAATGATTTCCAACAATAAAAAATTGTTTTTTTGAGTTACATTCGTTAATCCAACCCTGAATCTGCCTCATATCATCTTCGGCACGTTCCTCTGCGCTTGCATCATGCTTTAGTAGCTTATCCGTCCTAACAACATACAAAACCAAGTCAGCTTCGTCAAAGAGCTTTTTCCATACGCCATATGCAGCCTTACCACCTGAAACGTCATCGGTTTTTTTAAGGCGAATATCTAGATCACCAAGTTGGATGCGTGTTCTTTCTATTTCTTTCTTATCGAGAGTTTGCTTATACCTCTCCATCAAAATACCTTTTTCCATATATGTTAGGAGAGTAGTTTTACCAACTGCCCTTGCACCCAGAACGGCGATCTTTTTACCTTTGAGTGCATATGTGATGTTTTCCCAGTTGGAGGCAACAGCTCCACCGACTCCGCCTACTGCAAGAGCTATAACTATCGGGATAATAGGCAAAGGCATAGACGTTAGCCTCCAATAAATTTATTCTCAGTATACCCTCAGCAATCGCACCCTCAACATAACCTTAAAATCCCAACAATCTTAACCTCTTGGGCATTATCACTAGGGCGATCGCCCTTCGCTACTGCCTCAACAGACCATCTTCGGGGCGCTTTCGGGCTGACAGACAACCTTGAACGACGAGTGCAAAGATTCGATGCGGAGACAGCTAACTTATAATTTTATATCCGTTGGGGTACAATACTGGATAGAATCGAATAATACCGCAGCTTGATAATGTATGTCAACCCGTTCTTACTTCCCATTGGAATCTCCTTTCCTGGATCGAGTTCGCCGCACGATTCGACTCAATAACTTAAGCCGTCGCATTGAAAAAAGCTATCTATATTAGATTTTAGATGAGAGTCGATCGCACACCCTCGGCGATCGCCAAAATCGAGACACTCATTATAACTTCATCACGCTCGAATCACTGTAATTAACCGACGCATCGGGCTAGTCTGAATTTCAGTGTTCAACCGTTTGGGTCATGGGGACAGGGAAGATTCATATATTTTTAAGCCTTGGATAAAGCGAAAATCTTTGAGGTTTAGGGTATAAAGGCTAATGTTATGGGTTAGGGCGGTGGTGGCAATCATGGCATCGGGAATTGTGAGTTTATGGCTTAGGGAATATTGCGCCATGAGTTCGATGAATTGCTCTGAAATGGGTCGATTTATGGGAATATTTTGAAGCAAGTCGAGGTGTTTTTGAATGCGGTTTAGTTCGTTTTTGTTGAGTGCGCCATAGTACAGTTCGGCTCTGGTGATAATGCTAATGGTTAAGTTCTGGCTGCCGATTTGCCGTAGTTCTTGAATGATGGCGGTATTGTTTTTATAGAATTCGATGAGAATATTGGTGTCACACAAAATCATTGGTTTTCTTTACCCCATGCGTCTTTGCGAATGTCGTCTAGGGTGATATTTTTTTCTTCCCAGATTCCGGCTAGCTCAAAAAAGGATTGTTCTTGATTGGAGTCATCTTTTTTTGGTTCTATCGTTTTAGTTTGGCTGGCTTGAAATTCTAGAAATTCGATAAACTCAATAACTTTATTGCGTTGTTCGGGGGAAAAATGTTGGATTTTTTGGATTGCCATTTCTAGGGTTAACATGGGTTTCTCCTTGGTTGTTTTTGGTACTATTTTAACGATTTACACAAACATTTTTTGTAGTCTGATAATAAAGGTCAAGGCGATCGGTTTGTGGGGTGGATTGTCCATTAAAGTAGTCAATCCAGACGCTGGAATCAACAATAATCCTGGGCTTACTATTGTTCCGTATTCGTTCTCATGCGATCGAGGTCGCCGTCCCAGGCGAGTTTACCCCTTAGCGCCCGGAGGTTCTCTTGGTTTTTCATTTGGATCAGCAGGTTCAGAGCCAATTCGATGACTTCTTGTTGTGCAGTCAGTCCGGTGACTTGGAGCGCATTGGTGATGAGGGAGTTATCGATTTCGATCGTGCTTTTCATAGGTGCTTTTGGGGTGAGTCTTATCGATCGCGCTTTCATCCGATTATAATCGTTCTGCTAAATCAATGATTTTGGACTTGAGTTGGCTCAATGGCATTTGAAAATCTCCTCCCACAGGGATTTCTGTTGTCGATAGACCACCGAAATAGCATCCATCTGAAAAGCCGCGATCGCCCCTAGACACGGGGCGATACCAACGTTTTCATACCAGAGAACGACGGGTTCAAATCACCTATTTCGACGGACTGAGTTCCACAGCATCGGTCTTTGCAGTTAACTCAACCTTTAGCGTAGAAGCTGCCTGCATCGCATGGGGACTGACTAACGAGAATTGTGCAGTCGGCTGCTGACAAGCCACCATTGTTTTCACGTGTTCCATTTCATCATCCCGAATGGCCACAAACACATCATAGAGATTGTCGATTTTCGGACGACGGAATACATTAGCACTGCTTGTTTGAAACTCGTCAAACATATACAAATCGCCATCTCGATAGTATTGGAGAGCGACATCTGGTGCGGGCTGTTGCTTGAGAGCTTCAGCTTCGGCATTGAGGAACTTGTCGTAGCTGGCATAGGCGTGTCCCTCTACAAGTTCCATGAAGTTGTAGGCAGATTTGGACGACACCATGTAGACCAAAATGATAATCCAGTAGTAAATGAGTGCAGTGGCTCGTGCTAGAAGGCGATCGACCCAAAAGCTCGATCCTCCCAGTGATTC
Source organism: Microcoleus sp. AT8-B5 (assembly GCF_036705565.1). NCBI lineage: Bacteria > Bacillati > Cyanobacteriota > Cyanophyceae > Oscillatoriales > Microcoleaceae > Microcoleus > Microcoleus sp. AT8-B5. Next base: position 39,211 of record NZ_JAUBUY010000013.1, on the reverse strand, counting down.
CATAATCAACAGATGATGTAGTTCATTCCACGACTCCGAAAAGTGGATTTTTAACCAATCAGCCTTCCGCCACCAGCCCAAGGTTTCATAGAGGTGAAGTACCGATAGATAAGAGAAATAAGGAACACGAGCCACGGTTTCTAGCACATAAAACCGAGGATAAGGGCGATCGGCATAGACGACATTGATCACAAAAACGAGAATACCAACTAAGAGACGAATCATTGACTGAATCCTCAATAAATACGAAAGATAATTTGAACAATTGAGCAACTAATGACTGACGACCGGAATCTCAGCCGCAATGGTTTCGAGGGGTTGGGCTTGAGTAGGCTGTTGGAAAATAGCCACGATCGCTTTAATCACGCAAAAGACGAGGATCAATGCACCAACCGAGAAGACGATATCCCCAGGGATGCGTAGCCAAACTGTCCACTGCATCCATGCCGAACCAATGACTTCAGCACTGCGAGCGTACCAAGTGCCATGATTAACGGATTGCACCAATTGATAAAAACCATTAGGAATCAGTCCTAAAACCATCATCATGCCTAGACCAACATTGATCCACCAGAAGGATAAATTGAAGTTTTTCTCATCCCATGCGCGATCAGGAGTGATTTCACGCAAGGCAAAGAGCATCAGGGCGATCGCCAGGGAGCCATACACACCGAAGAGTGCAGAGTGAGCGTGAATTGGGGTTGTGTTTAGTCCTTGGGAATAATAGAGAACGATCGGTGGATTGATTAAGAAACCAAAGACACCTGCGCCAATTAAGTTCCAAAAAGCAGTGGCAATAAAGAATTTTAGTGGTACTCGATAAAATCCTTGCGCTTCTTGGGATAGCTTCATCGACTTCACCACTTCAAAGCCAATTAAGGTCAAGGGAACGACTTCTAAGGCTGAAGCAACGGAACCCATCGACGTAATGAATACAGGTGTTCCTGCAAAGTAGAGATGGTGTAACGTGCCGATTACGCCACTACCGAGATAGAGAATTGTCGTCATGTAGGTGGCTCTCAGGGCGGAGGAGCGCTTTAGGAAGCCCAATTCGCTACATAGATAGGCGATCGCTACCGTCGCAAATACCTCAAAGAAACCTTCTACCCAAAGATGCACAACCCACCAACGCCAATATTCAGCAATGCTCAAATGGGTGTGATTGTTGTACATCAACCCTGACGCATAGAACAGGGGAATCGTAATCGCACTGTAGAGAAAGAAGTGATTCAGTCCCGTTTTATCGCCTTCCGCCTTGAGTGCAGGCTTGAGGGCGCGGTACATCAGCCAGAGCCAAAACACCATGCCACCAATCAGCAATAATTGCCAGAGGCGACCAAGTTCTACATATTCATAGCCCTGATGTCCAAACCAGAAACTATTGTCACCGCCGATAATGCCTTGGACACTAGCCCAAGATCCGATTAAGGAACCAACAACAACGACAGTCAAAGCCACTAACAAACCGCCATTGCCCCAAGCTTGCAACTTCGGCTCATGTTTACCAAACCTTGGCGCGAAATATAGCCCTGCGGCGAGCCAACAGGTGGCAATCCAAAATACTGCTAGCTGTAAATGCCAAGTCCGCGAGGCGGCATAGGGTAAATATTGCTGAAGTGGCACACCATAGAAGCCGTCGCCTTCTACAGCGTAATGGGCTGTGACCATTCCCATCAACATTTGCACCAAAAACAAAGTCATAGCAACCCCAAAGAAGAGGGTAGTGACTTTTTGGCTCGGTGTGGCAATCCGAATCAGGGGGCGATGGGCGACAGCGATTACTTCTTCGCTATCTTCTTGGGTGATGTAAACAAACAGAAATATACCGATCGCCGCAATCAGCACAATCACCGACACAATTGACCAGATCAAGAATTGAGCCGGAGCCTGATTGCCAATCAAGTCATCGTGGGGAAAGTTGGCGGTATAGGAAAATGGTGCATTCGGGCGATCGGCAGATGCTGCCCAAGCCGTCCAACTAAAGAAAGCGGTGACATTGCGGATTTGCGTGTCGTCAGTAAACCAACCGCTAGGAATGGAATGAATCTTGGAGCCTTGGGATAGCAAAGTTTTATAGCTATCAAAAACCTTGCTTAGTCCCTTAGTTTGAGCAGCCGTGAGGGTTAAAGCGCCTGTCTCTGACGCATAGCGATTAGTTTTAAATTCTTGCTGTACCTGCGCTTGGAGAGTAGCGCGATCGACTTCTGATAGTGCCTGTAAATCTGCTTCACTAAAATCAGGATTGCCATTATGCAAAATTCCTGCCGTTGCTAAGCCCCAACGGTGTAAAACATCGGCAGTCCAGTCGGGTGCTAAATAACTGCCGTGCCCCCAAATACTCCCAATATGTTGTCCACCGCGACCCAGATAGGCTACTTGCCCAGCTTCAATATTCGCTTGAGTTAGAATGATTTCCTGTTGCGGCGACACCACAGTAGCGGGAATCGGTGGTGCATTTTTGTAAATCGCCGATCCTGCAAAGATCAGCACTGAAAAAGTGACGATGCAAATTAGCACCAGCCAAGCGGGTAGGCTAATTTGACGGGGACGAGCGCGGGCTGTCACCACTTTGTCAAAGGTTGGGTTTGCCATAAAGCCATAAATTCGGTTTTAAAGTACCTATCGACATAGCATAGGAGAATAGAACCTAATAATGCTTTGACTTAAGTCAAAAACAACCTTAAAAAATGCTCAAGTACGTTTATCTTGTCTAGCTCGGCGCTTTGTTCCAACCATCCTCACTACCCTAAACGATGTTAAATAGAGTCGATTTGAGCAACTGGTTACAAAACATTCTAATTTTTCAAGGATTATCGGCAGAGCAACTGATTCCTTTAGCTCAGATCGCTCAACTGCAAACCTTTGGAAAAGATGAGACAATTTTCCATCAGGGCAGTGATGCAACTGGGTTTTTCATTGTCCAAGCTGGTCGTGTCAAGGTATTTAAGACTGCATCCAATGGGAAAGAACACATTTTACATTTATTAAAAAGAGGCGATTACTTTGCCGAAGTTGCCACCTTTGATGGCAAAGCTTTTCCAGCTTCGGCGATCGCATTGGAATCCACAGAATTAATCTTCTTCCCTCGGTTAGCTTTTCTGGATTTACTTCATCAATATCCTGCGCTCGCCATCAATATGCTGACAAGTTTGGCAACCCGTTCGCGTAAATTGGCACAGATGGTGGAAGATCTGTCGTTTAAAGAAGTGCCACAAAGATTAGCGGCTTATTTATTAGATTTGAGCGGTCGCGCTAATGGAGATCAAGTTATTAATCTAGATGTTACTAAAACTCAACTAGCTGCTATTTTAGGGACGATTTCTGCTACCCTTTCTAGGGCATTCTCGCATCTCCACGATAAAGGATTAATTACGATCAATGGTTCTCAGATTGAGTTATTGGATCGCGATCGGCTACAAGCGTTGAGTCAGAATGTAGAGTTGGGCGATCGCTTTTAGATCATGACTTTTGGAGTTTAGGTCACTGAAAAGTGATTCCACATGGGATTTATGATTTTCAACAAAACATAGGATATATAACATTATGAAACAGTAAAGATGCCAGTGAATTCGCGTGTGAGGCTTTAAAAGATTGGTGGAATAATCATGGAAAAACTACCTACCCTAACGCTAATTCGATTCGGTGTATTATGATAAAGCAAGCAGCGATAAATTCTCGTCTTCATAAAATAATTCGATCGCGTTAAAATTCCGACGCAGCAAATTTTCAATTTGCAATGTCGAACAGTTTCCAAGGCAAAGCCAAATAACTTTCGGTGGGTTCCCAAATACTAAGCTCAGGTCGTGCATATCCGCGTCTTTCGAGACAATCATCAAATTATTGTCTTTTGCATAATCCCAAACTATTGGGTCGATCGTTGCTTTCATTCCCACATCTCGAACGTGAAGCGAATTTGGGAAAATATCGCTCAAACGATTCGGCAACTTGGGCGACAAGTTTTCATCAAAAAGTAATTTCATGCCGATAAGGTCGCGGTCATAAACCGACGCTCACGGTCAGCAGCATAAGCAATGCAGGCTTTTAAATCTTCTCGCGTCAAATCGGGAAAATCGTCGAGAATTTCTGCTTCGGTCATCTCGGAAGCCAGGTACTCAAGCACTTCATAAACTGTAATTCGCAAGCCGCGTACACAAGGCTTACCACCGCGTTTGTTTGCTTCGATCGTGATGTGGTTTCGGTAGTTCATAGTTTGATATGGGATTTTTAGCAGACCAGTTTAGAGAGCAGATTTCAGTCCAAGACGATCGACGAATGGAAGAAAGTCCCGATCGGCAAATAAGAGTTCGTGATTGTTTTCGATGCAGAAGGTGGCGATAATGACATCAATCGTTTTGCGAACTGTGATGCCTTGCTTTCTGAGGGTGCGAAAATTGTCAGCACTTTTGATGGCGAGGTCGGCTTCGAGGAAATTGAAGACGGTGAGATTGGTGAGGAGATGCTTGGCCCTGTTGTAGTCGGAGTCTTGGTGAAACCCTTGGAGGACTTCGGTGAGGATAAGGTTGCCGATCGCGATCGGTTGGGTGGTGAGGAGTTGGTCAAGGAGATCGGTTTGTGGGGTGGATTGTCCGTTAAAGTAGTCAATCCAGACGCTGGAATCAACAATAATCATGGGCTTACTATTGTTCCGTATCCGTTCTCATGCGATCGAGGTCGCCGTCCCAGGCGAGTTTACCCCGTAGCGCACGTAGGTTCTCTTGGTTTTTCATTTGGATCAGCAGGTTCAGGGCCAATTCGATGACTTCTTGTTGTGCAGTCAGTCCGGTGACTTGGAGCGCATTGGTGATGAGGGAGCTATCGATTTCGATCGTGCTTTTCATAGGTGCTTTTGGGGTGAGTTTTATCGATCGCGCTTTCATCCGATTATAAGCGATCGCCCATCGGCAGCGATCGACATCTAGCGTATCTATTTATTCTACCAATTTTCTGTAGGTCAATCTCTCGATCGAGATTCCGAATCATCTCCAAGGTCAGGCAGTGTTTACGAGATAACGGCAAAACGCTGCGGCGGCAAGTAACACCGAAACGAAGCGAAAAGACTCTATTCCGCTCCACTGTGTTGTTAGCTGGCTGGCTACTACGCGATGCTTCTAATTTCTGCCGAATTGCTGCCTGAATCTTTGCGTCAAAATCGGGATCCATCGGGCTTCCAATGATTGATTTCGGACGCTGACTGAACCTGTCTAAATATGCCTGACAAGCAGCTCGATCGGGCGCGATTTTCCAGAAAGTACCGTCTCTATTCGGCATCGCTCATAGCCTCAAAATTCACTTGGCTCATCAGAATACCTCCCCATTCGGTACTATTTCAAAAATCTATTTTTAAACGCCTTCAATGTATCCTTACTCTTAGCCGAATCGTATATACCAAAAACTACACGATCGAAACATCCATGAAATCGCGGACTCTCAAGCCACTGACCAAAAGCATCTGCTACCATACTGGCATCGTTGCAAAACACACCACAGCCCCATGCACCGAGTAACAACGATCGATGTCCATTATCTTGCGCCACCGCAAGTACATATCCAGCACGTCGCCGTAATGCTTTTTCAATATCGGGAATTGCATTGGGATCGCGACGCAATACTTGACCTGCATTTGGTGCGGGCGCAGTAATAACAGATGCTAAAAAATAATCATCGAGCAATTCACGACTGCGGATTCTAAACCAAGGAACTTTTGGAGAATAAATCAGATAATCGGTGTAAAGAAGAGAATCTTGCGATCGGTTTGCTTGATAATACTCGGGCTGTGTCAATTGACAGGGATATAACCCGGAACAGCGAGCCAAATCTTCTTCTTGTGCTTTTGCACCATTAATAAATCCGCCGCCAGGATTTCGAGCGGAGGCATAGTTTAGGAGCGCGAGATCGTGGCAACCTTCACCTTTTACCAAACGGTAGGCGGCTGCTTGAGAGGTCTCATCGGTAACTTCCACCAAAAGGCTCTGTTTCGCATCACATTGCGTATTTTGCAATAAATTTTCAACTTCTTCTGGTCGATACAATTTAGTATTTTTCTCTGCCAGCTTCTGCTCGGTAGCGAAATTAATAACACGATCGTGCCTTGAAATGAACTCGCCTTTTTCTAGAATCTGCAATGTTTCCTTGGCTATACCTTTTAACGACATACGCTCCTCCTTGGTGGTGCATAAAACTTCTTCGAGACTCAGAATGGACAACCCGAACAGACATTCATCAGAACTTCTTCACGCACGAATAACTGTAACGGTTCGCCCCATTGGTGTCAGATGAATTTCAGTATTCAGTCGTTCTTCTAATTCCAGCGCATTCTCGCGTCGATCGAATATCACCAACCACCCTTCATCTTGTCCCAATCGAGCCAAATATCCATCTAACTGTTCCAACCCTTTACTCAACGGATCGACTTTCCGAGTTCGCCAAACCTTCAGTTCAATTCCCAATGTTACCTCACCATAACGCAAACATAAATCCATTCTGTCGCGTCCGATCGCATATTCCCGTTCCAACGTTCCCCCACCATTAATTACCCGATGCAGAAATGCCATCAACACTAAATGCGGGGCAATTTCGGGATAAGATGCACTTTTGAGTAACGGTTCGCCATGCTGTAGCCAAAATTCCAGAAAAGTTTTGAGTAACGCTTGCGTGTCTAATTTGCCTTCATGAGTCAACCAACTCGGTGCAATTTGCGGCAGAGAAGCCATTGGCGTTACGGTGAGTACGCGGGGCAAAACTTCGCGATAAATTGGGTTAGCGATCGTCAATCCACCCTGAACATCCATCTTACACAAACCCAAATCGATTAAAAACTGAATATCATCATTGGGGATATTGCCCAGTTCCAAACCCGCCAACATCGGCTCGATAATGGCTTTGACTCGGTTTTCTCTGAGTCGTTCTGCCAAGCTATCCAAATGCGTATCTTGCCGTTTTATTAAAATTTCTTTAGCTGATAAAATATGTTCTGGTGTAATTTCTATAGATTCATCCGTTACTAATTCTTCTACAATTTCCTTAGCTAAAGCATTCACTAACCAAGGTTGTCCCTGAGTCAGTTCAAAAGCTAAGGCTACGGCTTCAGGTGTAAAAACTTGTCCGGTATCTTGGGTATGTTGCGCGTAGAGTTCCGCGACTTCTGAGGCATTAAAATCTCTGAGAGTAATCGATCGCACTTTAATATTAAACGGACTCGATGTATGGAGTCGATCGCTTCCCCCCGCAGCCACTTTGTAATCGCGAACATCCCGCAAACCAATTAAACCCACCGATTGCGGAAACGCTTTCGGGCGATTGGGATAACCATCGCGCAGTTGTCGCAGCATAGAAATCAACGCTTGGTCTTGTAGTGCGTCAATTTCATCGATGAAAATCACCAAAGGACGAGGAGAAGATTGTGCCCACAGGCTGAGTACATGGCCGATTTGCTGTCCCGGTTCCGACGAGGGCCAAGCAGGCGGCTGCAATTCTGGGGGAAGTCGAATCGAAATCGCCCGTCGCCAAGCACCGAGAATGGCATCCTCTGCACCCGCGATGTCTTGACTGAAGGGTGCGCCGACTTCTACCGACAGCATCACGGCGGTGTATTGTCCGCTTTCGGTGAGTTGTTTGGCTAACGCCAGCATAGCGGTGGTTTTCCCCACTTGCCGGGGTGCATGGATGACGAAATAGTTGCGTTGAGCGATTAACCTTTCTAAGCTGGGTAAGCGTACCGTGGGCGACAATGCGTAATGAATGTCTTCTTGGCATGGGCCAGCAGTATTGAACCAACGCGGCATAGGTCAACTGGGGCGAATGGGGCTGCTCTCAGTTTACTTTACGGTTGTTGGAATGGCGTTCTAGTTGTTAAGCGGGGGTTTGTACCGACTCTCCGCACCCGATGAAACTCTCTCAGAGCGAAAGTCGTGCTCGATTCTTGATTCAAAAGACCTCTTGCAAAAATAATTAGGACGGGCAAGATGCCCATCCCACAAAATTTATTTTTTCTTGTGGGATGGGCATCTTGCCCGTCCCATCAATAGATGAAAAGGATTTTTTGCAAGAGGTCTAAAGAACCGAAGAAATCCAACTGCCAACTGCCAAAGTTTCACTCTTCCACGCGATAGCCCAATTCCGCCAAACGGGTGCGGGACTGCCGCCACTTCGGCTGCACCTTGACAAATAACTCCAAATATACTTTGCCTTCAATTAACTTTTGAATCTGTTCTCGCGCCGCACTGCCGATCGACTTGAGCATACTGCCGCTTTTACCGATTAAAATGCCTTTTTGGGAATCCCGTTCCACGTGAATTGTCGCCAGAATGCGCGTAATTTTTGCTTCTTCTTGAACAATGTCGATCGCAATTGCTACCGAATGCGGCACTTCTTCCCGCGTCAGCAGCAAAATCTGTTCCCGAATCAATTCGCCCATAATAAAGCGTTCCGGCTGGTCAGTCACCAAATCGGGCGGATAATAATAAGGCCCAACCTCCAAATGTTCGATTAACAATTGTTGCAGCGACTCGACACCCTCGCCCGTGAGAGCGGAAAATTTCACTACAGGCCACTCAGGATTGACAATTTGCTCGTAAGTTCGATCGATCAACACGGAATCCTCCGGTTGTTCGTCCAACTTATTCATCCCCAAAATCACCGGAACTTTGCAATTGCTGAGAATTTCGATAATATATCGATCGCCCCCTCCCGATTCCACCGAACCATCCACCACAAATAGCACGACATCCACCGACTGAATCGCTGTGCGGGCATTCTGCACCAAAACCTTGCCCAATTCGTGATGTGGCTTGTGAATTCCGGGAGTATCTACAAAAATAATTTGTGCTTCCGGTGTCGTTAGGATGCCTCGCAGCCTGTTACGCGTCGTCTGAGACACCGGCGAAGTAATCGCAATTTTCTGTCCCACCAACTGATTCATCAGCGTTGATTTTCCGACATTCGGGCGTCCGACAATACCCACAAAGCCGGATTTGTAACCCGCCGGAGCCGCGGGAACACCCATAATGCCCGATACGTCGATAAATTTACTATCTTCCACTAAAATCACCTATTTTCAAGCCCCTTCTCTGTCTATTGTCGCCTGAAAATACTCAAACGCCCATCGATGCACTGTAGCATCTTTCTCGCCCTGGTATAGCGCGCCACACTCAAACCTCGATCGAGCCACAAACCAGTGTTAAAACAGGATACGCGATCGGCAAAACTTGATATCTGAGACAAAATTTGATAAAGTTCCAATGACATCGCTCAAAAATGAATCATTCTGGTAAAACCGACTCCCCAATGCTGTAACAACTTCAGATGTGTAAATATCTAACTCAACTGAAACTTTTCTACAGTTGGTCAGGCCAACCAGTTTTAACATTTTTGAGAATGTTTGGTAATAAATTAGGTAAGTTGAACTCAAACTCAAAAGCTCAATATCATCAGGCGCTTTCTCAATAAAAGCTAGTGTATTTTGAGCATACCTAAATTAGTGCTAATCGTCATAAAGTTGAGGAGATGAATCGAATGAAATCGAAATTATTTTGGAGTGTCTGCACCGTTTTGGTAGCAAGCTTGCCTGTTCCCGCCTTAGCTCAAACAAGCCCTCCCACCAGCCCTCAAGCAGGTATTGACTACAAGGGTGGATCGAAGAAATACCAGTTAGTACCGGGCAGAATCCAGGACAGAACCTTGCCCAGAGCCTTTGATTTTCCAATTATTACCAATGTTGGTACTGACACTAGCATCACCTCGGATTTCCTAATTACCGATCAGTTTCGCGCCCCAGCGGGTCGTACAGAATACACCGGAGCTCTCACCGCCTGGGCAGCATCAATCAGAGAATGTCTGGCAAAACAACCACTCTTGATTCGAGCCAGCACCAAGAACCCGATTCAGATTAATGGTAGAGTAGGCACGATTGTCAGAAACGCAAATAACCGTGCAGTTTGCAAATAAGCCAGCAATATCACAGGGGCTAAATTGACCGTAATTGCTGTAAGGGCGGGTTCACCAATATCTCCCATGCAAGCATCGATACAGTAAACCCGTCACCGCAGCGATATTGGGGTCAATCGAAGCCAGTTGATATAACTTCCGCTATCTAAAGATAAAAACTAGAGAGTGTTTTTGAACAAAAAGAGCAATAGAAAACCTATTGCTCTTTTTGTTGGCGAAATTTCTATTAATATCTATTAGGACTTATACAGCGGATTCCCGGTTTATAAAGTACACCCCAGAAACCGGGTTTCTTCTGGATTTCTCGCCAGAAACCGGTTTTATTCAAGAAACCCGGTTTCTCTGTACTTCACTTACCTGGAAAGTGCTGTATGATATCGGCTGAAACGACATCATAATAAGAGGTTTGTAGTGAGGAATGCAAGTCCTTATCAAAGTTTAAGGACTTGCATTCCTCACTGCAAACGACATTATTACGCAGAAACCAGCTTGTTTCCCAAAAATCCCGTTGAACCGGAGGGATATGGATTTTAACACCTGGTTTATCAAAGTTTGTCTGCGTAATTCACGATTTAGGAGCGCAAAATTCATGTGTACTCAGTAAAATTTCGCCATAATCAGGAATCCAAGCTAGCCACTGTTCTTCCGAAGATTCACACAACAGCCACGCTTCGTCAAAGCTGAATGCGGTTGGCGGGTTGAACAATTTAACCCACATAGAAGGAGTCAATTTTGGTGCAGGTACGGCGCAGCCAAATCTTTCCCAGTCGCGGACATTGGCGAAGCTTCCGGGCGTTGGTTGGGATTGCCAAGTACGAATATCTGTTTGCAGTTTCATCACAACTCCTTTTGGGCTAAGACTCTGAACCAGGTCGGGGTTGCAACAACCCAGAGCGACGGCGCAGATAAACTTTGATTATGTAGTCTATGTTACCGAATTATCTAGGCGAATGTGTAGGGTTGTAGCAAAAATTTACAATCGAGAGGAAAAAACGGGTTCAAAGCTGAAAAGGTCGATCGGCTATTGTTGCGCTCGGCAACGATCGCCTACCATAGCAAACAACATCTGATTTATTCCAAAAATTCCCACATGAACCAAACTGCAAAATCCCAGTGGAAAACTCTAGATCGCTTTGTAGAGATCAACTCTCATTGGGTAAAACTAATCGCCGAACATCTCGAAACAACCGAAGGAAAAACAGTAGAATATTGGCGAGTAGAAAGAGCAGATTCAGTTGTAATCTTGACAATTCAAGCTGACAAATTGCTGTTTCCCCCACCGATGTATCGCCCCGGCGTGGCAGAAGCAACCCTCGATTTTCCCGGCGGTCGCGTACCAGCCGAAGCCACGCCAGCAGCAGCCGTTCCAGCTATAATCAAGAAAGAACTAGGCGTGGCAGAAAGTGCGATCGCCCGCCTCGAACCGATTAACAATATCGGCTGGGCGATAAACAGCTCATTCTCCAATCAAAAACTCTACGGTTTTGTTGCAGAATTGCACCCGACAGCAACAGTAAACCCCGAATTTATCGGTGCTGAATATCCTGTCACCCCAGACGGAATTCGCGACTTGCTCAAAAAATTAACTTGCCTCCAATGTCGAGCCTTACTGCTAGAATGGCAAAACCAAGACAATTTTAGATTTTAGATTTTAGATTTTAGATTTTGGATTGTCCCGCGACGCTAGCCAATTGACGATTTATTAAAACCAAAATCACCGGAACTAATCATGCCTCTCAATAATGAAGTTGCTGTCGAATGCCTCGACGTGACATATCGCCTCAACCGCAGGCATTTAGTAGACAAACTCAATTTCAAAGTGCTGCAAGGAGAAGTTTTAGTATTGCTGGGACGCAGCGGGAGTGGCAAAACTACTACCATGAAATTGATTAACAATTTACTAACGCCAAGCAGCGGCGAAGTTCTTGTCATGGGAAAACCGACAACTCAATGGAACCCAATTCAACTGCGCCGAAAAATTGGTTATGTCATTCAAGAAATTGGTTTGTTTCCCCATTTTACCGTCGAGCAAAACGTCGGTTTAGTGCCAAGATTAGAAGGTTGGGAGGGCGATCGTATTCAATCTCGCGTCCGCCAACTGTTAGAATTAGTCAACCTCGACCCCCAGCACTTCGCCAAACGCTATCCGCATCAGTTATCCGGCGGACAGCGGCAGCGGGTAGGCGTCGCCAGAGCACTGGCGGCTGACCCTCCGATATTGTTAATGGACGAACCGTTTGGTGCTTTAGACCCGATTACTCGTCTGGAATTACAGCGGGAATTCGGTCAATTACAGCAGCAACTTGGCAAAACTGTGATTTTTGTGACTCACGGCATTCAAGAAGCTTTTTTGTTAGCTTCTAGAATTGGTTTGATGCAAGATGGACGGTTGATTGAATTGGCAACACCTGATGATTTTCTCAAATCTCAGCATCCAGAAGCGGGGGCATTTCTTGAATGTTTGCAAGTAGCTAAATTTGAATAATTTAGCAAAAATTTGATAATATAGTTTTAGTAACTAAGCTGATAATCAAACGATGCACAGTCTTTACGAGACAGACTTCTATGCTTGGACGCAAGAACAAGCCAAGTTACTTCGCAAGTGTCAGTGGAGTCAACTTGACTTGCCAAATTTAATTGAGGAGATTGAATCTTTGGGCAAACAGGAACGTCAAGAACTTAGAAATCGTTTGAGCATTTTGCTGGGACATTTGCTGAAGTGGCAATATCAGCCCCAGCAGCGGAGTCGTAGCTGGTTGTCTACAATTCGAGTGCAGCGGCGGGACACTCAGAGACTGATACAAGATAACCCAAGTCTGAAACCTTACTTGCAAGAAGCTTTCCAAGAAGCTTATCAAAACGGTAGAGATTTGGCAGTAGGAGAAACCGATTTGCCTCTCAAAACATTTCCTCAAAATTGCCTTTACAGCTTAGAGGAAATTTTGGACTCTCGCTTCTATCCTGGTGAACCAAGTCCTGAAATAGAAAATGATTTATAAGGTTGACAGCAATCAGCAAGAACCAATTACCTAATGATAATTTTTATCAACCGCTATGGCGCTGAGATAATTCAGCGCGCCAGTGAACACTTATATTTAGTAACTGTTGCAATTTTTATCGCTATTATTGTGGGGATGCCCCTGGGAATTTTAGCCACGAGAAAACCTAAATTGAAAAAGCCAATTTTGGGATTTGCTAATATTATGCAAACAATTCCCAGTTTAGCTTTGTTTGGCTTGCTAATCCCGGTGCCGGTAGTGGGTGGAATAGGCGATCGCACGGCAATTATCGCCCTCACTCTGTATTCTTTACTGCCTATTATCCGCAATACTTATACTGGGATTGTCGGCGTCGATCCAGCGATTACGGAAGCGGGAAGAGGCATGGGGATGACTGATATGCAACTGTTATGGCAAGTGGAAATTCCCCTGGCGCTGGGCGTGATTCTGGCGGGGGTGCGAGTTGCTGCGGTAATTGCGATCGGACTCGCTACAATCGCCGCTGCAATTGGTGCCGGCGGCTTGGGGGTGTTTATTTTCCGGGGCGTTGCTACCGTCAACAATCAGTTACTTTTGGCTGGGGCAATTCCGGCCGCTTTAATGGCCTTAGCTGCGGATTTTGGGCTGGGTTGGGTAGAAGCGCGCCTCTCGAAAAGTACATTAAAAACTCTTAATGAGGACTAAAATCCTGGCTACCTTCCGTCAGCGTTGTCACTCTCTGCGAACCCGAAGCATTCGCAGGATTTGCTATCAGATTGCGGATTTCATTTGACCGTTCAATGTACTCGCGATCGCTCAAAACAGCTTGGCTTCCCTCCAGGGAAATAGCATCGGCCAAATCGATCCAAGAACGGCAACCGCCGTATTCAGGAATGTAGGGAATTTCGCGGATTTCTGCAAGGCGATAAGCCCGCAGCAATAAAATATAAATTGGCTGAGTTTGTTTCCATTTCAGGCGATCGCTAACAAAATTTTCATTCCAAATATGGTAAGGAAATAGCGCAGTAATTGCCGGTTCCCAAGCTACCAAAAAAACATCAGTAATCTCCGCCCAACTGCCAATTCTAATAACTTCAGGATGCCAACCAGATTCAACTTTCTGGACTTGATGTGCAAACTCCGGCTTTAATAAATCCGGCTGTTGGTGTTCAAAAGTTGGATACAGCAAAACCTGTTTTTCAGTGACATTGAACTGTCCTGCTTGCTCGCGAATTCCCCCCTTCCGCAACAGCACAATGGTTTGACCTTGTTCCAAAGCATTAACTGCTACATTCCATTCTTTCAGCGCCCTAGTAGTTGATTTCATGGGAATTTATTTGGGTTTTAACAATAGTAACAAAAATGGTTACTTTCAAGCAAGTACAGCCATTTCTTCCTGTTAAAATTGGCGTAGTCCTGACTATGCAGGACTACCCTTTATTGCTAAATTCTCACTGCAAAAGATGCTGCTAATTCCCGTTCTGGTTCCATACCAACTGTAGGCGGCATGGAACGATTTGCTACTTGCTCGATCAGTTGTAAATGTTGCGGCAGCATTTTAGCTAAACTGTAGCGTTCTAGGGCGGTTTGACGGGCTTTGATGCGAATGTCTGCCATGCGGGTAGGATGGTCTAAAACTTCATCAATACGATCGGCTACTTGTTTCGGTGAGAAGTAATCGACTAGCAAACCGTTTTCTCCGTCGCGGATAACTTCTCTGACTGGCCCTGTGTCGGAACCGATTACTAAACATCCGGTTGATAGAGATTCAATCATCGACCAAGATAGCACAAAAGGTCTGGTCAAATAAACGTGTACGTCGGATGCTTGAATTACTTTTAAATACAGTCCGTAAGGTAGGGGCCCGACAAAGTGAACTCGCGATAAATCTAGCGGTACTTTTTTGAGCATATAGTCTTTGTAAGACTCGCCGTTGGGTAAAGAACGACCGTAACAAACTCTTTCTGAACCAACGATTACGACGTGACAGTTGGGGCGACGTTCTTGTACATAGGCGATCGACTCAATGAATTCGGGAAAACCCCGGTAAGGTTCCATTCCCCGCGATACGTAGGTGACAATTTCATCAACGCCAGACAAGTCTAAGTTAGGCAAAACCAGTTTAGCACCGGGGTCTGGTTTGAAGTAATCGGTATCTACGCCGTCGTGGAGTGTGGATAATTTTTGTTGTAATTCTGGGGGAAATTGCGATCGCTGCCAATAAGTGGGCGACAAACCCCAATCGCAAGAATATAAATCGATCAGAATCGGCGCATTTTTGATTCTAATTCTGGCCATATCGTCAACTGTTAAAGGTTCCGCTGGGTCGAAATCTGCGTCGGAACCAATCGCATGATAAAACCACTCGAAATAGCACAAAAGCGGCGTATTTGGAAAAGCTTCTTTGACAAACAATGTCGGCCCCCAACCGGAATGTCCGCAGATAATATCGGGTACGAAACCGTCTGCTTTGAGTTGTTCTGCCATTCTAAATACGGCTTGTCCGTAGATGACGGCACTTTCTAAAGGGCGGACGTATTGGTGAGTCTGCGCGTGGGGTTCTCGGCTGGGGGTAAATGCTGCTTTGCGAACGCCGGGAATGTTCCACTCTGGGCGCTCGTTTTTAGTGCCGAAAACAATTTGATTTTTGGGATCTGCGCCTAAAGCCGTGATAATGTGGCGGTATTGGGCGGGGAAGTTGGGATGGAGAAATAATGCTTTCATTGTCAGTTGTCTGTTGACTGTTGACTGTTGACTGTTGTCTGTTGTCTGTTGACTGTTGACTGATAACAATCTAAAATCTAAAATCGATTGACTGTTGACTGTTGACTGTTGACTGTTGACTGATAACAATCTAAAATCTAAAATCTAAAATCTAAAATCGATTGACTGTTGACTGTTGTTAGTTGGAATAAAATATTTTGAGGCGGCTAAAAAGCTTTGGTTTTATTCATTAGGGGTTGGCGCTTTGCAGATCCAGACGCAATCTCGCGGTACTGAAGATGTATTTTTCAGGATGATTTCATAGTTTAAATGATGGAGAAATTTTTCCATAATTGTATCAGTCATCACTGAAAATGCTGTGCCGTCTCGGTGCCCTAGCAAGTTTTTGTCCCACTCGCTGGCGAATTTTTGCCACCCTAATTCGCTAAAAATATTTGTGTGGTGAAACACGCAAATTCGATCGCCCCGCAGCAGTTTGGGAATTCGAGTCAGGTAGTTGAATATATCTACCGGCTCTACGTGTACCATTGTATCGTAACAAAAGCAGACATCCGCTGAACCTGGGGCGATGCCGTCTAATGTTAAACCGTCGAGTTTGACGTAAGAAACGCGATCGCACCCCAAGCGCGATCGGGCTGCTTGCAGCATTTGACTGGAAATGTCGGCACAAATTAGTCGATCGCAGTATTTCAGCAACAGCGAACCAGTTTTTCCCCCGCCGATACCAATTTCTAAAACCGTATGTTCTTTTTTGATGTACGGTGCAATAAATTGCTGTTCTATCAGCGCTTCGTATTCGGCTAAGGAGTTGGCGGCACCGGCAGCTTTACCTATCCATTCGTCGCCAATATAGGCAAGTTCGGCATTAGTTTTTTGCCACTGTTGGGCGTAACTGTCCCAGGCCCTTTCATAATCTACTCTTGGGCGATCGGTCATTTTATCATCGTTCATTTTTGATTATTTTATAGTATTGATGGCTCAATTTTCAATATGTTCCGCAATTCTTGGCAAATTATATTAAATCCTGCCAAAAGTCTACGAGGTGAGTTACTGCCCTTCACTGGGGGGGACGCTGGCACTGTAAAATGACTAATGACGGCTGAAATATGCTTCGCAAAAAATCTCTGCATAAGCTTGAGTCATTTCCTCAAAAGTATTAAGTGAATCCAAGACATATTTAGCGTTGTCAGCTAACTGCTGTCGCAAAGATTTATCCTCCAATAAACTAATCAAAGCTGCAACTAATTCGTCCGGGCGATCGGGCGTATAAAACAAACCATTAATTCCAGGCCGCACTTGTTCTTTAATCCCAAAAACTGGCGATGTAACAATTGGCAAATCGCAAGCCATCGCCTCCAAAATCACTCTTGGAAAACTTTCGACGCGAGAAGTGCAAACAAAAATATCAGCCGCTTTGTAATATTTTACCGTCTCCCCAGTTTCCGGGACTACTGTCACCCTTTGCCGCAACTCTGCTGGCAATTCCCCCACTAAATCGGCTAATTTATTGCTGTAAATACTGGGGCGATCGCCCACAATAAAACACCTAATTTTATTGTGCCATTTATCAGGTAAAAGTGAAAGTGCCTTAACTAAATCCTGCTGTCCTTTGCGTTCGCATACCGTTCCCAGCAGCAAAATTACCACATCTTCCGCCGCAACACCTAAAGTTTTTCTAGCTAATTCAGAATTATCCAAATTTTCCAATTTGCTTAAATCTAAGCCGTTGTGAATCACCGTAAAATTGTGGTGGCTGTTGAGAGGCAAATACCTGTCCCGCGTGGCATCCGCCACAAAAATAACTTTGTAAGGAAAGCGAAAACACTCTAAAGCTCTCGCCGCAATCTCCGAACCAAACCTGTTAAAATAAGTTTGCCAAGGTTCGCTTTCGTGCACGTTCCACACTGTAGGAATTCCGAGTTGTCGCGCCGCATCAACTACAAAAAAGTTTTCTAAAGTATTGGCATAAATTGCATCTACTTTTAAACTGGCAATTTCTGTGCTAAAACTGCGGATAGCTTCATCATAAGCATCGCGCTGATAGATGTGTTCGAGAGGATTGTCGCGCACAATTACTTCAATTCCCTGCTGTTCGTAAGCTTGACGCAGGGGCCCGTCTGTGGTGCAAAGTACGATCGGCTTAACCACACCCTCAGCCGCCAATTTCACCGCGATTTCGTACTGATGCAGGGGCGCCCCAGTAAAATCCAGCGAATTGCTGCACATCAAAACTTTGATAGGATGAATCAAATTCTCTGCTTCTGCTTCCAACCAACCAGAATCACTAAATTTGCGTTCTTCCTTCTCGGTTACATCCGTTACATCCGTTACATCCGTTACATCCGTTACAAAATCCGTTGCCGAACCTTCTTCCTTCATAAAAACCCGTCGAGGTTGAATATGAAAATACTCATCTTCTAAAGACAAATGAGGACTGTAAAAACTGTCATTTTTGCCCGCATACTTACGCCTAAAAGCCGCCACTTCTTGAGGATTGTCGGTAAAACCCCTAGAAGTTCCTTCTTTGTGCAACAACTCCGCATCGGGACAATATACGCACCGATAACCCCGTTCTAACAATCGGTATCCGTAATCTACATCATTGTAAGCAACAGCAAAATTCTCCTCATCAAAACCGCCCAATTCTAAGAACAATTGACGTGGAGTAATCGTGCAAGCGGCTGTTACCGCAGAGTAATTTCGCGTTACCATCGCTTGAGAAAGATAGCCTCGATTATTCTTGTCCATCAGCTTAAAAGCGTGACCCGCCAAACCGTGATGCAGCCCGTGAATTACGCCCGCGTGCTGAATTCTGCCGTCGGGATATAACAGCCGCGCGCCGACTGCACCCACAGCGGGAATTTGAGCGTATCCCACCATTTGACTCAGCCAGCGGGGGTTAATTACTTCAGTATCGTTGTTCAAAAACAACACATATTCGCTGTCAACTTGTTCGACAGCGCGGTTGTTAATTGCTGCAAAACTAAACTTGCCCCCAGGATTTTTTATATGCAAAACTTGGCAATTTAATTGCTTTAAATATTCCAGAGTTTTCGGGTCGTCGCTTTCGTTGTCGATAACGGCAACTTGATAATTTTTGTATGTTGTAGTTTCTAGAGAATCCAGACATGATTTCAGCAATTGGAGCTGATTTTTAGTAGGAATAATTACCGTTACTGACGGGCCGTTATCCGGGAAATCCTGGGCAAATATGCCCAAATTTTCTTTAATAGCCCATGCGTGCTGAGCGACATTGCCGTTAATTTGGCGGCGGTTTAGTGCGTCTTGAATGGCTTTTTGACCTGCGGAAAAACTGGCGGGTTTCGCGGCTCCAGATATGGCTGTAGAACCGGGTGCGGTTCGCCAGTGATACAGCACTAGCGGCAGGTGGGCGACGTGGCGAGAAATTTCGGTGGCTCTCAAGGCAAAATCGTAATCTTGCGAGCCTTCAAAACCGATTCGCAAACCGCCTATTTCTTCAAAAATGTGTCTTCTGACGGCGCACAAATGACCGAGATACATATAGGAAAGCAGCAGTTCCGGCGACCATTCCGGTTTGAATTGCGGGGCGAATCGGCGGCCTTTAGTGTCGATTTTGTCGTCGTCGGAATAGAGAAAATCTGTGGCTGGATGGGCGGCAAAATATAAGGCGACTTCGCCTAATGCGTCGGGAGTTAGTTCGTCGTCGTTGTCTAAAAACAGGATGATGTCGCCTGTTGCGAGGGCGGCGGCGCTGTTGGTTGCTGCGCTGATGTTGCCGTTTTCTGTACGAAATGTGATGCGGATACGATCGTCCTTTTGACCCCAGCTTTTCAAAGATTCAGCAACAGTTAAATCGGTGCTGCAATCGTCGGCAATGCAGAGTTCCCAGTTTGGATAAACTTGATTGATTACGCTGTCGATCGCACTTTCGAGAAAATCTATCTGCGGGTTGTAAACTGGCATTACTACCGAAATTTTTGGCAGGGGCTCCCGGCAGGATTTTAACCGAGAAATCAAATAATCGCGGGCGTGCTCGTTCCACTGATTCACCTCCAGCCAAGCGTCATATCTATCAATAGGTTGAGGCACCACAAAACCCGCAGGTGGCAGTAATTCCCCCGGCGCAGTAAACTGTTTTTGCTGCCGATAAATCTTCCCCAACTGGCGGAGCACTTTCACAATTTCCCAGGGCAAGGGCACAATTCTCCCAAGACGCTGTTTTCTCTCCCTCGCCCGCTGCTGAATAGCGGCTGTAAACCTTGATAACTCCTCAAACTTATCTGCACTTCGCTGCCAGATATGGTAGCGCCGCACTGTCAATTTTTTCGGCGCTTGAAAAGACAAAATTTCCCCGGTTTCTAACTCAGCTTGCAGAGAAACGTGCCATTCCCCTGGCGGCAAATCGACAAGGGCCTCAAAACCGCTTTCCGAACTGTTAACCCAGTCGGGAAACACTTCGCCGACATCTTTTCGCCGCAAACCGTAGGCGCATTCTACAGAAGTATCGCCGCACAACAAGCTTAATTTAGCAATTTTGCGATCGTGGTGGCAGCACCAACCTGCAAACAAAATTTGACCCTGACGCTGTTCCCACACCACCGGTACATCTAACGATGCTTGAATCGTTGAAACTAACAACGGATAAGCTGCCAACAAATGCCATTTACCTCGCTCATCTTGCGCTTCCAGTAGCACTTCGTGCCGTCCCGCAGGCGCTTCCAATTCAATTGTAAAACCTGAGTTCTTCGCAGCCGGAATATGAGAGTGTGCTAGCGCTATATCACTTCTATCTAGGCCGTAAACGCCCGCAAAACTCTGGTCTTTAATTCGGGCGCGGACTGCTGTAGTCTCTCTTTTTTGGTTAAAAACCCAGCCCACAATTAGCAGCTTGGAATCACAAACTTGCCAAGTAGTTGGTCGATCTAAGGAAAAAATAAATTTAGGGAACAAGTCGCGGATTTGGCGCTGAACTTCCCACAACTTTTCTCTCAGTTGCCACCCTAGTGAAGACTTGATGATAGCAAGTTCTGCCCGAAACTTTTCATTTTCCAGGCGGGAGTGTTCTAATTTTTCCTGAGTATCCTTTAATCTTTCCTGATTTTGACTTTGTGCTGTTTCTAACTGAATTAACTCAGCTAACTTTTGCTGCAATATAAATTCAGTTTCTTCAAATTGTACCTGAGTTTGCCCTAAGTCTGCTTCTAATTCTAATACTTTTGCTAAAGCTGTTTGAAATTGCGATTCTTTGCCGGCAAGCTGTACCTGAGTTTGTCCTAATTCTGTTTCTAATCCGAGGAGTTTTGCTAAAGCTTCTTGAAATTGCGATTCTTTGCCGGCAAGCTGTACCTGAGTTTCCCCTAAGTCTGCTTCTAATTTTAAGACTTTTGCTAAAGCTTCTTGAAATTGCGATTCTTTGCCGGCAAGCTGTACCTGAGTTTGTCCTAATTCTGTTTCTAATCCGAGGAGTTTTGCTA
>NZ_JAUBUY010000013.1:0-18011 GCF_036705565.1 Microcoleus sp. AT8-B5 | reverse complement strand
AAGCTTCTTGAAAATTTGATTCTTTGCCTGCAAGCTGTACTTGAGTTGCTCCTAATTCTGTCTCTAATCCCAACACTTTCGCCTGGGCCTGGTGAAATTGTTCTTGCCACTGTTTGAGTTCGGAATAGCTGGTTTTTTGCTGTTTTTCCAGCAAGCGGATTTTTAGCCAATCTTCAAATGGCCAGAATGGAGAGGCTGGGAAATGAATAACTCGATCGATCGCACCTTTCGATTCGCTACTGAGATTGCCAGCTTGGGTTTCCAAAAGTTGATATAGTTCTAAGGCTTCGGGAAAATATTTTTCTATTAAACTCGGTCTGTGACTTTTGACAATATCGTTGACTAATAAAGATTCTTCAAAATTGTCGGCTGGTATCGCACCTAAGTTAACATTAAATTTTTCGTTAACTCGATCGAGGAAAAGTTCAGGAGTGTTGCCGATGGGGTAAACGTTGGCTAGGAGACAGCGATGGGGGAAACGTTCGTAAAGTTCTAAAACTTTTTGATTGTAGTGAATCCACATTTTTACTGCCATTTCGGGATTTTGCAGCAAGCTGACATCGGTTCCCCGGCGGTAAAGGGAATCGACTACTTCCCAGGGCGATCGATAAACACAGATAAAATTAGCTTCGGGGAGCAAATTCAGCCAAAAATCCCAAAAAAGGGCTGTTCGCGGGTCTTTCCAACCCCAATGTTTGTGAGGAAGTTGATTTTGCTCGATCGCCCTTTTGGCGATTTCCACGTATTCTGCTGCTACCGGAATCGTTTTTTCAAACGTACATCCGAGTTCATCAATACCGTGCGATCGCAAAACACTTTTGTGGAACTCCACAAAATCAACATTCTCGAAATGACCTTTCACATTTCCGTCGGCCGGGCCCACTAACTTTTTGCCAATATCAACCCCAACTTTCTGAAACAAAGAAGCTGTTAAAGACGTACCGGAACGGTGCATTCCGGTAACAATAAAAACCGACGGTTTGCTGTCATTTGTACTCACAATTTATCTCCCTCGCCCTAATTCCCACACCAACCAAATTTACTCACTAATCTCCCGCTAAGCCCAGCTTTCGCCTGACTTGAAACCACGCGCTTCTGAGCTTCCAGAACTTGCTGCTTTCCATTGCCAAAACCCTACACTTCGCTTGCTCTAGTTCTTGCTTCAGATTAATTAGCTGATTTTCGGTTTTTTCCAACTGCGTTTGCACAGATACTAACTGATGTTGAGTTTGCTCCAATTGCATTTGAGCTGCAACTAATTGACTTTGAGTTTCTTGCAAATTTGTTTGAGATTCTTCCAACTTTGTTTCAGTAATCATTAACTTACTTTGATTTTGATCCCATTCAATCCTAGCCGACTCTAACTGAGTCTCAAGTAATTTGAGTTTTGTCTGAGTAGAACCCAATAAAGACTGCGATTGTCTTTGGTTAATCAGCGATTTTACAGTGCAAGTTTCCAGAATCCATTCCCAACCATAGTTGTTGATTGCTTTGACTATTAACACATCCTGCAACCCTACAGTGTTTTTGGGTAAATAACAGCTCCACCCCGACTGCAGAGCCCCATCAGTTTCAAAATATCCAGCCACATCCGGGCGATCGTAAAAAGGCTCGCACCTCTGTACAACCTCCCCGTTTACCAGCACTTGCAGATCCTCAACTCGACCGTTGAGATTCACATCAGCTACCCATCCTTCCAGATACAAATTCTCCTTATTCGTAAAAGCAGCAACATCAATATATCCTTCTGGGTGGTGATTGAAATTCAACTCCGAAAAATCTCTAACTAGCTCATTTGTGACAACATACAAATCCTGAAATCTGCATATGCCTTTTTTGATGCGGTGAACAAAAGCTTTGCCTCCGCTAACTCTCTCGACACATTCTCTCACAAACTTTTCAGTTACATAAGTTGTGCCGTATTCCTCCTTATCTAAAGACTGGCTTTCGCTTTGAGCACTAAACAAAATACCATTAGCCGGCATTTCTATATTGGCTAAGCGCAAACACTCATCGTGAACGCTGAACATCAAAATGCCGTTAGGAGTCAACAAATCGTACAAATTTTGCAACCAACTTGTAAAAGTTCTTTCCGGCATATGGCTGAAAAAAGAATTAGCCAGAATGCAGTCAAACTTGCGGTCAATTAAATAATTTTCGGGTTTTCCAGTTGAGACAATACCGTTGACGCCCAAGTATTCAGTTTGAAACTTAACCGCGTTAGCATAAATATCAGAAACCCAAATTCGTTCCGGCGGTATTTCCTGAATCAAAAACCTGGTAAATCGACCGTAACCGCAGGCAAAATCTAGAAAAGAAGGTACATTTTCAAAACTGCCAAAATGCCATTCCACAACTTGTTTAACCGTATCCAAGATGCGACGCCCGATCGAATAATAGCGCACCAAAGCCCG
The DNA here is from genome assembly GCF_036705565.1 of Microcoleus sp. AT8-B5. NCBI lineage: Bacteria > Bacillati > Cyanobacteriota > Cyanophyceae > Oscillatoriales > Microcoleaceae > Microcoleus > Microcoleus sp. AT8-B5. Next base: position 15,597 of record NZ_JAUBUY010000013.1, on the reverse strand, counting down.
ATCGCGATCGTCTTTGACGTTGTTCAAGCTGAACAAATACATTTCATCGTCTTCGCAGATATTCAGTTTAAAATTTTCGGGAAACTTAGTTTGATCTTGAATAAATGCTTTGATTACGGGATTTTCGACTAAATCTAAATTGATATCGCTCATTTTTTTTACAGAATTTTAGATAACCTCTGTTGACTGCTCTTTCACTAGAGTATCAGCATTAACAACAGTTAAACACGGTTCGATCAGCAAGTCAACGATGCCGTTACCGCAGGACTCAGTACAAGACTGAACTCTAAACATCGCCACATCAACGCAGCGATCCAGATAAGTTAAATCTCCATCTACCGTTCCGACAACCCCAGCATTCAGAAAATAAACACCCGGATTCAGCAAACATTTAAAATGAAACTTCACTACAATTGTCGTTCCCGCTTCCACATACCTAACTGACTGAGTAGAAGCCTTCAAAGAAGCACCCGCCAACTCAAAACCGCTAATTGTTTTAATCAACATTCCAAACCTAACTTTGGAAGTAGACCGGGAGAAAGTGACAGAGTAAGTATAAATATAATCTTGACGACCGAGCAAGTGATTTACCACATTTCCCTTCAGCGTCTCGATGTGGGGGTTGATAATTTCCGCTCCACGAGACGGATACCTTACCGTATTCGACGGTATCATCCCCGGATCGTAAAATTCATCGTAATATTCCTGCGGTTTTGAGAGATGTTGCTCCGGTTTAACTTCCCTCTTTGTGCTTTCTAAATTAGCATCCTGAAGCTGGTTTTGACTTTCCTGTTTTGTCAGTTGGTTCAGAGCTCGAATATCTGACTTCAACCCCAGAACCTGATCCGGATCGGCATAAATCAGCTTTTGATACTTAGAAATTACCACCTTCGGCGTGTGAGCGAGCAGCAATTCACCGCTATCCATTAAAATCGCCGACGTACAAAGTTGCACCACAGAAGTAGCAGCATGAGAAACAAATAAAATTGTTCCGCCACCTTCCTGAATGCTTTGCAAGCGGGCAAAACACTTGCGTTGAAAAGCTTCGTCCCCCACCGAAAGCGCCTCGTCAACCACCAAAATATCTGGCTCGACGCTAGTCGCAACCGCAAAAGCTAGCCTGACAAACATACCGCTAGAATAAGTTTTGACTGGCTGTTCGATGAAATCGCCAATATCAGCAAAAGCAGCTATATCGTCAAACTTTTCTTCAGTTTCTTTTTGATTGAATCCCAGTAACTGAGCGTTAAAAAACACATTTTGTCGCCCGGTAAATTCCGGGTTAAACCCGCTTCCGAGTTCCAACAAAGCGGAGACTCTGCCTTTAACATCGACGCTTCCTGTGGTAGGTGTGAGCGTCCCCACAATTATTTGCAGGAGAGTGCTTTTCCCCGAACCGTTGCGGCCGACGATTCCCAGAGTTTGTCCTTGAGGAATTTCCAGATTGATGTCGTGTAGGGCCCAAAATTCGTCAGCAAGTTTTTTGGTGGGGTAAATAATTTCCTTTAAGCGGTCTCCTGGACGATCGTACCGCTTAAAGCATTTGGAAACATTTTTTAGTGAAATTACATTTTCTGTCATCCGATTTTAGATTTTAGATTTTAGATTTTAGATTTTAGATTTTAGATTTTAGATTGACTTTACAGCATATTCGGTGGTTCATAAAGTACATTAGCAGCTCTATTGTGTGGTGTTAATCCTCCGGGTGCGTCGCTGCGAGATATTGGATAAAACTTGCAGATTGACGGGTGGCGACGCACCTTACACGGGCTAGAAAATTGTGTGTACTACATATACATAGAATATGCTCTATATCTCAAACAAATTTACAGCATATCTCAAACAAATTTACAGCACGTCAGCAAAAGCGGGACGCAAACGCCGGTAAACCGCCCAACCCCCACAAAATATAGCAGCCGAAATTAGCGTGGCGACACCCCATTCGCCCCCATGCTTAACTTCTCCAAGCAGTATGAGGTCTCGATAAACCTCCGAGATGGCGGCCATTGGATTTAGCCAAAATACCCACCCTCGCCACTCTTGGGGGATGATGGATGCTGGGTAGACGATCGGCGTCAAATAAAACCAAAAATTTAGAATAACACCTAATGTCTGAGGAATGTCTCGCAAAAATACAGTCAAGCCGGCTGTCAAATATCCCAAACCAGCAGTTATCAGCAACTGAGGTATCCACACCAACGGCAGTAAGCATAAAGTAGCGTTGAGCTTTTGCGACGACACTGCAACTATCACAATCAAAGCTGCTAAACCCAGAGAACTTTCAATAAAAGCTGTAAAAATCGGCACTAGGGGCAGCAAACCGAGAGGAAATACCACTTTTTTGACTAAATTAGGCTGCCCCACCACGGATACTCCCGACTTGATCAAACCGCTGGTGAAGGCAGTCCAAGGCAGCAAACCGGCAAACAACCAGACTCCAAATGTAATGTCGCTGTTTTCTGGGAAGCCTGCAAGGCTGAGCTTTACCTTGAGGACGATCGAGAATACATAAGTGTAAATCACCAATTGCGATAGCTGATTCAGCAGCGGCCAAAAATTGCCCAGAATCGAGCCTTTGTATTGAGCTTCCAAGTCCCGGCGCACCAATGTTGCCAGCAGATTCAGCTTCGCCCACCGCTGCCTACTTGCGGGCGGCCTGCCGCCCACCCTTCGGGCTTTTTGGGCAACTTCTTTCACAGTTCTCTGCAATTTTTTCGCCCTCGTTCACTACCTTCACACCTAAATCAACTCAAGCTACAACTGTGCAGCTTTTGTTAAACCGCAATTATTCCACAGCCCCGTCGTTTTGATCAAGGATCTGCCACCCTGGCTTGGGCTTCTTGTTTCTTTCTTCTTTCCCCTTCCTTGGGAGGTTATTTTAGCCGATCGCCGATCGCACTGCCGAACCGATCGCTAGTTTTTGCTCGCCGTCGTAGCCCCACCGCACAAAAAAGTCCTCATACTCGCCGCTGGCACTCTGCAAACTTGCCAGCATTTGCGACGCTACAGTATGAACGGCGGGCAGTTGCAGGATTTGAATTAAATTGTGCGATCGCTCCTGCACTCTAGCAGAATCAGCCGCCATTTCCTCCTTTTGCTGGCGCGAATGATGTACAACCATTGCCGCCGACATCGCCAAATTTTTCACCAGCAGTTCTGCTACGATCTCAGGAGCCGATCGCAGCGCCTCGACTACTCCGGGTGACGGGTGATCTGCCTCCGGTCGATCGTCCGTTAGATAGGTGACAAAAAACCCCCTAGCACCGTTCTGTGTTTTCACCAGAGATGTAACAGCTTGCTGGATGTCGGCTTGTAAAAGTCGATTAGCCTCCATGAACGACAGTAAAGATTGAGTCAGCTCGATCGCCCCCTCAAAAGTTATGCTTTCCGATGCTAATAAAGAAGATGGAATACTCATAACGAACTCAATAATTTTAAAGATTCTGCTAACAAGTGTAAACAATTCCCGCTGCTCGAACGCAGATAAATATGGCTATTATATCCTCCAAACAACAGCCCCCCGACCCAAATCTACCCGAAGACATAGCCCCAGCCCGTCGCAAAAAAGCCGCCAAACCCCAGGCGGAATCATTGCTAGAATCGCAAGAACTACCCGACGAAATTAACAGCAAACAAGACGACAAAATCCGACCCCAGCGGCTAGCTGAATACATCGGGCAAAAAGACTTGAGAGAAGTTTTGGCGATCGCAATTGCAGCAGCCAAATCTCGCGGCGAACCTATGGATCACCTGTTACTCTACGGGCCTCCAGGGTTAGGAAAAACCACAATGTCGCTAATTTTAGCAGCAGAAATGGAAGTGGAATGCAAAATCACCACCGCCCCAGCGCTAGAAAAACCGCGAGATATTGTCGGATTGCTGATCAACCTCAAAGCAGGCGACGTGCTGTTTATCGACGAAATTCACCGCTTATCTAAAGTTACAGAAGAAATCCTCTATCCGGCGATGGAAGACTGTCGGTTAGATATTACGATCGGGCAAGGAAAAACCGCAAAAATCCGCAGCATTCCCCTCAAACCATTTACCTTAGTAGGAGCAACCACAAAAGTCGGCTCGCTGACATCTCCATTGCGCGATCGCTTCGGCTTGATCCAAAGATTACGCTACTACGAAATAGACGAACTTAGTCTAATTGTCCAAAGAACCGCCCAAGTTCTCGACACTCAAATCACCCCAGAAGGAGCCACAGAAATTGCCCGCCGAGCGCGCGGAACCCCCCGGATCGCTAACCGCTTGCTGCGGCGAGTTAGAGACTACAGCGAAGTCAAAAATTTAAAGCCAATTGATGCCGAAGTTGCCTCACTCGCCCTCGAATTATTCAACGTCGATCCGCTAGGTTTGGATTGGACAGATCGGCGAATTTTGACAGCAATGATTGAGAACTTTAACGGCGGCCCAGTGGGCTTAGAAACCCTCGCAGCTTCTACAGGAGAAGATACTCAAACCATTGAGGATGTATACGAACCGTACTTAATGCAAATCGGATTTTTGCAGCGGACAAATCGGGGCAGAATGGTAACGGTGGCTGCTAGAAAACACTTGGGTTTTATTGAATAGAAGGAGTAGAAAATGGTACAAACACAAACAAAAAAACTAACTTTGTCCGAGTTTCTAAAACTGCCAGAAACCGAACCAGCTAGCGAATATATCAACGGTCAAATCATCCAAAAACCTATGCCACAAGGAAAACACAGCCGGCTTCAAGGTGAATTAGTCGCAGCCATTAATGTCGCCGTTAAAAATCAGAAAATTGCCTTAGCTTTTCCTGAATTGCGGTGTACTTTTGGCGGCAGATCAATTGTGCCAGATGTCACAGTATTTACTTGGAACAGAATACCAGTTGATGAAAATGGGGATGTTGCTAATGTATTTGAAACTTACCCAGATTGGACAATTGAAATTCTGTCTCCCGGCCAGAGTCAAACTAAAGTAACTGGGAATATTTTACACTGTTTGAAAAACGGCACTAAAATGGGTTGGTTGATCGATCCGATGGTGCGCTCGATCTTAATTTATCCCCCTGGAAAGCAACCGGAACTTTTAGCAAAACCAGAAGAATTGTTGCCGGTTCCAGATTGGGCAGCAGAATTGCGGCTGACGGTAGGAGATTTGTTTGGGTGGTTGAAACTATAGAAGTCAGTTGTTATTTGTTATTTGTTATTTGTTATTTGTTATTTGTTATTTGTTATTTGTTATTTGTTATTGGGCACCAATAATTTTCCAGGCTCTGCCTCCAATTACCAATTACCAATTACCAATTACCAATTACCAATTACGCATTCCCACTTACCAATTACCAATTACCAATTACGCATTCCCACTTACCAATTACCAATTACGCATTCCCACTTACCAATTCCCACTTACCAATTCCCAATTACAAATTCCCAATTAACAATTCCCCATTCCCCATTCCCCATTCCCCATTCCTCATGTTGCTATACCTCAGAATAGAAAACTTTGCCTTAATTGACTGCCTGGATCTAGAATTTGGCCCGAGTTTGAACGTATTTACAGGGGAAACCGGCGCTGGTAAATCGATTATCTTAGATGCGATCGATGCAGTGTTGGGCGGGAAAGTCGATCGCCGATCGATTCGCACCGGAGCAACGCGGGCAATATTGGAAGCTACCTTTGAATTGGACAAAGCTTCCGCAATGTGGCTGGGCGAGCAAGAAATCGAACCCATAGACGGAAATTTAGCCGTTTGCAGCCGGGAAATTAACGCCTCTAGCGGTGCTCTACGCACGAGATCGCGCTTGAACGGAATTCTCGTCAACCGCCAGTTAATGGATCAACTGCGCGATCGGCTGGTCGAAATTACCGCCCAAGGCCAAACCGTCCACCTCGGACAAGAAACCCTCCAGCGAGAATGGCTCGATTTATACGGCGGCAAAAAGCTTACGGAAGCTCGATCGAGCATCACCTCCGCGTGGCTGGCAGCCAACAGCGCCAAAACCGCCCTCAAACGCAGGCGTCAGTCGGAACAGCAGCGACTGCAAAGACTTGATTTGTTAGAATACCAAGTCCGAGAACTCGGCGAAGCCCACATCGAAGACGCCGACGAACTCGAACAGCTAGAACACGAATCAATCCGGCTGAGCCACGTCGTCGAATTGCAGCAGCAGAGTTACCAAGTCCACCAAGCCCTGTACCAAAACGAGGGCGACAGCGCATCAGCCGCCGACTTGTTGAGCAAAGCCGAAGGAATTTTAAGCGACATGGCGGTTTACGATGTGCAGTTGCAACCAATCCTAGAAATGGTCAGCGATGCTTTAGCTCAAGCCACAGAAGCCAGCCGGCAAATTAGCAGCTACGGCGAACAATTAGAAGCAGATCCCGAAAGACTCGAAGAAGTAGAAGATCGGATTCGCGAACTCAAACAAATTTGTCGCAAATACGGGCCGCTCAAAGAAGCGATCGCCTACTATCAAAGCATCCAAAACGAACTAAATGAACTTTTAGAAGGAGGCGAGTCAATGGAAGCCTTAGAACTCGCATATGAGGCCGCTTTAGAGCAATTAAAAGACGCTTGCAGCCACCTCACCACCCTGCGGCGCGAAGCAGCCCTCAAACTAGAAACGCACCTCGTAGGAGAACTTAAGCCCTTAGCAATGGAAAAAGTGCAATTTCAAGTCGAGATATCGCCTTGTACCCCAACCGCTACCGGTGCCGACCAAATCGCCTTTTGTTTCAGCCCGAATCCGGGCGAACCATTGCAACCTCTGGGCGCGATCGCCTCCGGGGGAGAAATGAGCCGCTTTCTGCTAGCCATCAAAGCCTGTTTTTCCCAAATTGAAAGCGCCGGTACGCTGATTTTTGACGAAATCGACGCTGGAGTCTCCGGGAGAGTCGCTGGGGCGATCGCCAAAAAACTCTACCAACTCTCCGACAAACACCAAGTTCTCTGCGTCACCCACCAGCCGCTGATCGCCGCCATGGCTGATTGTCATTTTCGCGTCAACAAACAGACGATCGAAGCAGAACCAAGTATCGAGGAACCCGCAGCCAACTCCGAACCAGTCGAACGTACAGTAGTCAGAGTTGCCGCCCTCAACAGTGAGCAGCGGCGGGAAGAACTCGCCCAACTCGCCAGTGGCCGGTCAGCAACAGAAGCTATCGCCTTCGCTGAATCCCTGCTTGTCGAAGCCGCCGGATTGCGCCAAACTCAGTCCGCCAAACCCTGATGACACACTTGAGCCGATCGGGGGGTTAAAAGGCGGAGTTTTTTCCGAGTCGGAGGTTACACTAAAAATGTCAACCGCAAATTTTACAAAAAAAAGCTGAAAACCCCGTGAATTTAGTGGGATGAAAGCTAAGAGCAGCAAAATAGAGAGAAATTCTAGTTAAAAACCACAATTGTGTAGAGAAGGGCACACATCACTAGCAACTGGTAGTGTCACAATTGCGGCTAGTCCCACAAGGCCACCCCTCTTTCAGCAGTCCTCCCGCCAGTACGCATTCATGTTACTGGGGGCGATCGGCTCAAAGCTCGGCAGAACATAGTTAAACCAGGTACGCACAATGTCAAAATCAGTTAATAAACTCTTTAAACAAGATTCGCGATCTCTAAAAAGATTGCAGCACTCCCACCGCCTCGTTACTCTCCCACCCTCCCTTGGGCAGCAAGGCCAACTGAATTGCCATTGCCTTGTGGCCGGAGTTCTGTAAACTGGGAAATACTTTCACCAAAAAACGAGCGAGAAGCCCCGGGCTACCGACATGGGGAGGAAAGCGGCAGCGACGACCGTCGCCTAACATCTTTATCCTCAATTAATTCCTTCATAGCAGAAGATAGGCTACGACAGATTTGACCCCTGCTGTAGATCGATCTACAGCAGGGGTCAAATCATGAACATAAACAGAATTATAGTGTTTATTTTTGACAGGATGAAATCCTACTATGATAGTATAATTTAACAAGGAGGAAAGAGAATATGTTTGGATGCCAACAAAATCTAATAAGTCCCAATACAGACTTAAAAGCAATTCTAGAATTCCTTTGTAGCGAGTCGTCAAAGTTGACGAACTGCGGAATATATTATGCTCGCCAAATGTACTTCAAGACAGGCAAGATACCGAGTAGGGCCCAGTTGCACAAAGTGCTTGGTACAGAAAACCAGAACTTGCATTACAAAGCATTTTATTCGGATACCGCGCAACAGATTTTAACTACCGTCGCTGAGTCTTTTAAATCCTACATTGGACTACTGAGAGGAATTGGCAAAGGCACTGTAACCCAAAGACCTAGATTACCGAATTATCGACAAGGCGGTCTAGCTTTAGTGACTTATACAGGTCGCTCTGTCCGGCTTAAGGATGGACTACTGAGATTCCCATTGGGCAGCAAGGTTAAAACTTGGTTCGGCTTGGATGCTTTCTATCTTCCTCGGCCTACCAATCTCGACTACAAAGCAATCAGAGAATATAGGATTCTACCTCGAAACGGTGCCTTCTATTTAGAGTTGATTTACAAACTGAAAGATGTCCAAGTAGAGGTAGACCAATCCAAGGTCTTGATGATCGACCACGGGATGAACAATTGGTTGACTTGTATCAGCAATGTGGGGACTAGCTTAATAATTGACGGACGACATCTGAAGTCCATCAATCAAGGATATAACAAGCGTGTTGCGTTTTTGATGTCAGGGAAAGCGAATGGTTACTGGTCAAAACGATTGGAGGGTTTAACTGAGAATCGCAATCGCACCATGCGGGATGCTGTCAACAAAGCAGCTCGAAAAGTAATAAATCATTGCTTGCTCAATAAAATTGGTACTGTAGTATTCGGCTGGAATGCTGTCATGAAAAATGGTATTAGTTTAGGAAATAAAACTAATCAAAATTTTGTTCAGATTCCAACGGGCAGGCTAAAATCCCGTATTGCTCAGTTATGCGAGCAGTACGGGATTCGGTTTGTGGAAACCGAAGAGTCGTATACGTCGAAGGCTTCCTTTATCGATCTTGATTTGCTACCTAAATTCTGCGAAAAACCAGAAGGGTGGCAACCTTGCGGTCAAAGAATTAAGCGCGGATTGTACCGTACTCTTGAAGGTTTGTTGATTAATGCTGATTGCAATGGGGCAGGCAATATCGGTAGAAAAGTAGCGGCAACTTTGGGGCTTTGTCTCAAAGAAGTCAGTAGAGGCGCATTGATAACGCCTTTGAAAGTCCCTTTATGGTCTTAGTCAAGAATCCCCCTGATTCATCAGTGGGGAGTATCAAACATACTTGAGTCTTGTGCGACAGGTGACTCACTAATCAACTTCCCGGCTCTCTTCGCTTAGAGACTAACCCTTACACTTAAGCTTCTGTAAAGGTCTATGAAATCTGCATCTTCCACCAATTACTCTTCTCTGGACAACGTGATTGATGTCGCTGTTGTCGGCGGTGAAAATCATCATCAGGAACATTATTCTCCCCCGGAAATTAGGAGCAGTGCAATTATCCCGCGCCAAGGAAACCTCTCTGGCATTCTCGACCTTCTAAATAAGCAAAGTTTCACAGTAGTAGTTAAGGAAGTAGAAGACAAACTTAAGGTTGTCAATCAAACCCTGGGAATGCTCGACAATATCCTGGAGAGCGAGGGATTTGATGCCATCCTCAACGAGATGTTGCAGTCGATTACCCTCAAAACAGGGGAATTGCTGAATGCCGATCGCAGCACGATATTTTTATTAGACGACGAAAAAAATGAACTCTGGGCGATCGTCGCTAAAGACGAAAATGGCAAAAACCTAGAAATCCGAGTTCCGGCCCACGTGGGCATTGCAGGAGAAGTAGCCACGTTCCAAAAAGTGGTTAATATCCCTTACGATTTTTACAACGACGAACGATCGGCTAACGCCAAAAAAACTGATGAAAAAACGGGCTACCGCACTTATACAATGCTGGCAATGCCCCTGATTAATGAAGATACAAAAGAGTTAGTAGCAGTTGTTCAACTGATTAATAAACTAAGACCAAATCACGAAAAATACCCGACTTTAGACGAACAAATCGATAGGCACGGATTTACTAAAGAAGACGAACAAGTTTTTAAAGAATTTGCTCCCTCGATTCGCCTAATTCTAGAATCTTCCAAATCTTTCTACGCAGCAACTCAGAGACAACGAGCAGCAACGGCGCTGATGAATGCCGTCAACGCTCTTTCTCAGAGCAGTTTAGACTTAGAAGATACCCTAAAAAGGGTGATGGATCAAGCCCAAGAACTCATGAATGCCGATCGCAGCACCCTGTGGCTGATCGACGAAGAGAAAGACGAACTGTGGACTAAAATCCCGATGGGGGGCAACCTTAAAGAAATTCGCATACCCAGAACCGCCGGTTTTGCAGGCATCGTCGCCCAATCTAGCGAACCGCTGCTGATTCCCTTTGACGTGTACGACGACCCCCGCGCCGCCACTTCCAAAGAAGTAGATCAAAAGTCGGGCTACCGCACTTGCAGTATGCTTTGTATGCCAGTCTTTAACTCGGACAAAAAATTGATTGGCGTCACCCAATTAGTTAATAAAAAACGACAAGGAGAATTCCCCCCCTACAACCCGGAAGATTGGCCTCATGCCCCGGAACAGTGGAAAGCGAGTTTCAATCGCAACGACATGGAATTTATGAAGGCGTTTAACATCCAAGCAGGAGTCGCGCTGCAAAACGCCAAACTGTTTGCCGAAGTCAAACAGCAAGAACAAAGACAAAAAGATATGCTGCACGCCTTGACTAACGGCGTGATTTCTACAGATAAAAAAGGCAATATAGTAGCGACAAATCCCAGTGCCAAAAACTTACTGGGTGTCAGCGATGCAGAATTAGGCGAAGGTCAATCTTTGCGCGAGTTAATTAAGTTAGAAAAAGGCGATTTTGCCAAATGGTTTGATGCGTCTTTGTCTCCCGAAGACGATAAGGATCGCCAGCAGTATTACCCCGATCAAGTTTTGCTTACTTTGGAAGGAGAGGGGCAGAGTATCAATCTCTCGATTAATTCAATGACTGACGCTACCGACCCCAACAAGGTAAACGGCGCGTTAGTCGTCATGGAAGATATTAGCAGCGCCAAGCAAATCAAAAACTTGATGTACCGTTACATGACGCCAGAAGTAGCCGAAGCTTTGTTAGCTTCAGGCGATACAGGATTGGGCGGTAAGCGCAAAAACGTTTCGGTGCTGTTCTCAGATATTCGCAGCTATACCACACTTACGGAAAAATTGCAAGCCGAAGAAGTGGTAGTGATGCTGAATAAATATTTTGAAGTGATGGTAGATGTCGTATTCGAGTACGGTGGGACTCTCGACAAATACATCGGTGACGCTCTGATGGCAGTTTTTGGCTCTCCAGCGCCCCTAGAGGATCATGCTTGGTGCGCGATGCAAACGGCGGTGAAAATGCGGGAAAAATTGGCCCAGTTTAATCAAGATCGTATGGCACATGGCGAACTGCCGATCGGCATTGGTATGGGCGTACATTCCGATGAAGTTGTCAGCGGCAACATCGGTAGTAGCAAACGCATGGAATTGACTTCGATCGGAGACGGCGTTAACCTCGCCTCTCGCTTAGAAGGCGCTAGCAAGCAGTACGGCACCGACTTGATCATCAGCGACAATACTTACAGAGATTATGCCGATCGGCTGTACGTGCGAGAACTCGACTTTATTACTGTCAAAGGCAAAAGCGAACCCGTAATCGTTTACGAACTCGTCGGCATCCGCGAGGGATACTCGCCAGTGGGCAAGTCACTAACCGAAACACAGCAACAAATTATAGAACATTACACGAAGGGGCGCGAACATTACAAATCTCCAGTCAGCCAAAGACTCTCAGAAAGTGAGGTGAAAAACATCTTAAAGGATGTCGCCGAAATGCCGGAGGCAGAGATTAAGAAACTTTCCTACAATTTAGAGCAACAGTTGGAACACGAACTCAAAAACCTGTTATATCAACTGAAAAAGCTGTCAGAGTACGACCCGAAAAACCTGTCCGAAGCAGACAAACTCATCGTACTGTTGCAGCCAGAAATCCAACTGCTGAAATTGGAAGGCATCAAAAACCTCTCGGAAGACGAAGCCAAAATGCTGCTGCAAGCAAAAATCAAGCCCCTATCAGCAGACGATATTAAATACTTGCAAGAAGGCGAAGTCAAAAAGCTGTTGGAAGCAGACATCTTAGAACCATCAAATCCCCAAATCAAGCGGTTGAAACCCGCAGAGATCAGGCAGCTATTGCAGGCGAAAATTAAAAGTCGAGCCTGCGAGACAGTTGCAGAAATGTTAGATGAGGAATTTGAAAACCTGGGACTCGATCGGGTGAAAAAACTGCTGAGCGAGTTTAAGAAAGCCTTAGAACCAAAAGCCAAGCAAGCCTTTAAAGACGCTGAACGCGAATTTAACGCCGTTCTGGAAGTTGACCCGAAAAACAAGGCAGCTAAATTGCACGTCGATCGCTGTATGTTATTTCAACATGGGTTTTCAGACGTACTCAACTGGGATGGTGTGTGGAATCTCACAGAAAAATAGCAGTAGCCCACAGCAAATGCGGGCGGTAGCGTCAAGGTTCGGGGCGGGGGCGATCGCGATCGGGGGTGCGCCTCCCATCCCACCACCAATTAACCTTAATATCCTATTGAGGTAATTGTAAATAAGCTCCAACAGGTATTATGGTTATATAACGGGATTTGAATTTGCAAGCGAGATGCGGGGGTTTCGCCCTACGTGTTTCCTTCGCACTACCTACCGCAACAAACTTAGCACTTCTATTATTTGAAGCGCTTAAAAATAGTTATGACTGGCGGCAGCGTTACCCGGTTTCTGAGAAAAATCTTGGAGAAAGGCGACGAAACATCCGCTCAAAAACCGGGTTTATCACCCCGTCCGCCTAAGTCTTAATAGCGTTAGTGGCTCCTAAAAAGAGCTTCCTTCGCAGATAGTCAATGTTCTAGTCTTAGATATAGAAAACCACTAGCGTCAGTTATGAATAATTGGAATTCGCAATCGGGAGATGTTGAGTGGGTAGATCAGGTTTACCAACTATTGCTGGAGATTGCTCGGAGCTCCCTGTCAGATATCCCCAGAATCCCGGAAAATATCACTGTTAAGGCTATTCCTCTGATCCAGAAGGTACAAACCATTCAACAAAGACCTGACGGGCAAGTGTTCAAATCAGGTTCCTTTTCAGTAAACGATCACGAATGGGTCGATCGAGTCTGTCAACTATTGGTAGAACTAACCAGCGCGTCTTTGTCCGAACAGCCCAAAATGCCGGAAAACCTGGCAGGCCGATCTTTAGCCCTCGCCGATCGAGCACAAAAGATTAAAGAAGACATCGAAGAAAATGCAGCCCAAACCCCAGCAGATGAAGAGGACAATTCCTTACAGTCTCCAGACGCGCTGCTTTCCCTCTTGCACCACAGTTTGAAAACTCAGCGCGCCAAAAGCTACAACCCCGATGCCCCCGAATGGCAGCAAGTCTTGAGCCTGCTCGACGTAGTGCAGTCAATTTATAAGCAAATCCAAAATTAAATTCCAGCTTAACTCAGGCGCTTCTTGATTGTGCGAGAAAGCTGGCTTTTAAAGGCGGTTGCTATTTGACATAAAATTTTTTTTGCCCTAGCCCAAACATTTCCGATTATTGCACTTTTGTCAACTACACTAGGTTTAATCGGTTCTAGGGCAAGAGAAGATGAGCGGAGAAAACATCGGCGATTTGTCAAAAGAAATATTAGCCGATCGCTATCAGTGCGATCGGCGGCTCGGCAAGCAAGCAGGAAGACAAACCTTACTCGCCCGCGACTTAAAAACCCAACAGCAAGTAGTAGTCAAACTCCTGTCATTCAGCAGCGACTTTAACTGGGAAGACTTAAAACTGTTCCAGCGAGAAGTCGAAACCTTAAAATCCCTATCCCATCCCGCAATTCCCCGATATCTCGACTCCTTTGAAATCGACACGCCCAAGCGCAAAGGATTCGCCCTAGTTCAGACTTACATCGCAGCCAAATCCCTACAAGAATATCTCTCAGACGGCCGCACCTTCAGCGAAAGAGAAGTCAAACAATTAGCCACAGCATTATTAGACATCCTCGCCTATCTGCACCAGCGACAGCCCCCCGTCATTCACCGCGACATTAAACCCAGCAATATTTTACTCAAGAATCGATCGGGCAACAGCGTCGGCAAAGTCTACCTAGTCGATTTTGGTGCAGTTCAAACCCTAGCAACCCAACAAGGAAAAACAGTCACCGTTGTCGGAACTTATGGCTATATGCCGCCCGAACAATTTGGCGGGAGAGCAGTTCCAGCTTCCGACTTGTACAGCTTGGGAGCCACCTTAATCGCCTTAATTACCAAGCAGCATCCAGCCGACTTGCCGCAGAAAGATTTGCAGATCGAGTTCGAGCAATTCACCCAACTGAGTTCCGGTTTTACCAATTGGCTGAAGTGGATGACGCATCCGAGTTTAGAATGCCGTCCCGCCTCAGTCCAAATAGCTAAAGAAGTTCTAGAAAAACCACAGGAAATAAATAAATATTCCCAGACATTGAGACTGGGAAAAACGCTAGATACCTCTAGGTTGTTCAAGAATGCGATCGGGCGTAGCACTGCGGCAGGAACTATAGCGGTAGGAATTTGTACAGCAATTTACAAAATCTTTATGTATCCAGATTTGCAGACAATTATCGAAGGATTTTGTCTCGGTTTTAGTCTAGGCTTGGGGAATGGAATAATGATAGGAGTTGTGACGCGCCTGTGGTTTTTCCCGTTAACTAATCCCAAACTTTACCGACAGGTTTTAACTGCAATTAGTATTGTACTATGTACTTCAACAAGCATCTTTTTCTTTTTCTTTAAGATTATAGCGAATATGAGGCTATATGAGGGTAAATATTATTTTTATCCATTAGATATTATATCTGTGCTGGGGCCGTCACTAATTACAGGATTGTCAATGGGGGCAATTACTGATTCTATTACCCGATGGTATCAAAAAGCAAGCAGACAGTAATCTCACATAGGTAATAAGATATCTCTCCCCGATATTCTGCTGCTTGGTAAAGTTAGGAATTAAAAAAAATGTTTAAGGTCACGCTAAAAATAAGGTAAAAAATATGACTGGTCAAATATTAGCAGAACGCTACGAAGTGCAGCGACAACTGGGAAAACAAACAGGTCGCCAAACGCTGCTAGCTCGTGACTTGCAAACTCAAGAATTAGTTGTCATCAAACAGCTATTCCTCGGTGGCGATTTTGAATGGCAAGACCTCAAACTATTTGAACGGGAAGCGGAAACTTTAAAATCACTTTCTTACCCAGCAATTCCGCGCTACCTCGATTACCTGGAAATTGACGAACCAGACAGTAAAAGCTTTGCCCTGGTACAGACTTATGTAAAGGGGAAAACTTTGGAAGAGCATTTGCGATCGGGACGTACTTTTAGCGAGAGTGAGGTTAAAGAATTAGCTAAATCGCTGTTAGAAATTTTGATTTATTTGCACGAGCAAGAGCCACCTGTGATTCCAGGGTAAACGCATCTAAATTAAGTTGACAGAAAATCATATTTGTGCATGATTTGTTTTTTATAAAACAATTCTTA
>NZ_JAUBUY010000012.1:95261-151921 GCF_036705565.1 Microcoleus sp. AT8-B5 | reverse complement strand
TAAATAATTTACACTCTTGAAAGTGGGATGGGCGTCCCGCCCGTCCAGAAAGGGCGGGCGGGACGCCCATCCCACAATAACCATCACGCATTGTAAGTTATTTAATTCTCATTCCTCACCACTTTCCTGACATCGTGCCCTTGAGTCTCAATTCTTCTCGACTAACTAGAGCTTCGTAGTAATCGGGTTTGATTTCGAGGGCGACTCCGTAAGAGCTAATGGCATCTTGAGTTCGCTGCAATTTTTGCAAAACGTCGCCTCGCTGCGCCCAAGCTTCCCAGTTGTCTGGCTTGAGTTGAATCACTTGGTCAAAAGCGACGAGTGCTTGGGAATACTTCTGCATTTCCCCTAGGATCAGACCTCGCTGTACCCAGCCTTGATAGTTGTCCGGCCAGATAGTAATTGCTCGATCGTATGATGCTAGAGCTTGTTCGTACTGCTGCAATTTTGACAAAGCGTTGCCGCGTTTCAACCAAGCTTCAAAATTGTCGGGCACGATTTTAATTACGCGGTTGTAAGCTGCGACGGCTTCTTCGTAACGCTGCAACTTTTCCAGCGCTGCGCCTTGCTGCAACCCTACTTTTGATGTAATTTCTGCTTCTGAAGTCAGAGAGATTACTTTATCAAAACAGGCTATCGCTTCTTCGTATTGCTGCAATTTTTCCAAAGCTTCGCCTCGCAAGTTCCAAGCTTCTAGAAAGTTACCTTCAATTTGTAGGGCATTACTGTAAGCGATAATTGCCTCTTTGTAGCGTTCCAATCCTGCTAGCGCCATGCCTCTACCCAGCCAAGCTTCGGGAAAATTCGGATTAATTTGAATGGCTTGGTCAAAAGCAGCGATCGCCCCTTCAAAATCTCTCGATTCTGACAGTGTTTGACCGCGCCCGATCCATGCTTCGGGATACAAAGAATTAATTTGAATTGCCCGATCGAAACAAGCAATTGCCGCATCGGCCCACTGGTGTTTGAGGGCCATTCCTTTATAAAACCAAGCTTCGCAGTCGTTGGGCTGCATTTGCAGTACGCGATCGTAAGCTGTCACCGCTTCTGCGTATTTGTGCAATTTTGCTGAAGCAATGCCCCGATTGAACCAAGCCAGACTATTTTGCGGTTGCAGTTGAATGGCGCGATCGTAAGAAGTTACCGCTTCAGCGTAGCGTTCGGCTTTCATCAAAGCCAAACCTCGGTTCAGCCAAGCTTCCCAATTAGTCGGGACGAGTTTCAGCGCGCGCTCGAAAGCGGCCACGGCTTCAGGATAGCGCTCAGCTTGAACCAACACGTTGCCTTGCCGATACCACATGGCGGGCAAATTTGGATGAAGTTGGGTTGCTTTTTTGTAACAGCTTGCGGCTGTATCCCACTGCTGCAATTCCTCTAAAACTCTGCCCCGCTGATACCAAGCTTCGTGCTTTTCTGAATTGATTTGAATTGCGGTGTCGAAAGCCGCGATCGCTTCTGAGTGATTTTGCAAACTTAACAGCCCTGTGCCGCGCAGCATCCAAGCCCAGTATTCTTCGGGATTAATTGCTGTAGCTCGATCGGCGCAGGCTACGGTTTCTGCGTAGGAGTGCAGTTGTTTGTAAGCTTTGCCCAGATTCAGCCACGCCCGGGCCCAGTCCGGCTTAATTTGAACCGCTTTTCCGTAGCAAAGGACTGCCGCTTCGTACCTTCCCGATGCGTACAATCTATTGCCCCGATCGTAATCTGGAAATGCTGCAAAAATTCTTAAAATCGGCGGCAGCAGAGCTGGCTGGGGGTTTGAGGAGTTTTCAGGAGCCGAAGTCGAGAGGTCTGGCATACGCCTTGCACATAAAAAATTTAGTTGGATAACAAGCTTGCGGTCTTATATAGCGGTTCTCAAGTAAGTGAGGTACGTAGTTGGGCTTTAGCCCTCCGATCGTGCTTATGCAGTAAGTGAGATAAGTGCCTAACAACTCCAATTACCAATTATCAGTCATACCTCATCTACCTGAGAAGAGCTATATATTAACTTATGCTTTTCTTAACTCGCTGCTGTTTTGAGACGAACTTAGCATATCAGGTCTGCTGCCACAAATTATGTTTACTTAACTGTAATGTATAAAATTATGCACCGCTCCCGCTTTGCGTATACCGCTGTAAAATACGGTCAGTCGATTTTCGATTTTCGATTTTCGATTGACCGAAAGCATCCAGGATACAAGCCCCCGGATTCATCCGTCCAGAAATAAAAAACCTGTATCCGATAAAGGAGCCCCCGAATTTATCCGTGGGGTCAATGCTTAAATCTAAAATCTAAAATCTAAAATCTAAAATCGATTGGCTCCACAGATGAATCTAGGAGCTTGAACCAGAGTCTAAAATTTTGATCTCTCCACTACGAGTGTCGGAAACTTGTAATAGCGAGCGAGATGCTCGCTCGCTATATCATCCAAATATATTATTTTGATGCAACCCTCCATGATATGAAAGCAAAAATGGGATGCTCCCAAGAAGGCAGTGTGTTAACTTTTATTACAACGGCTATACATCTTATTAGATAAGAGGTATCCTTGAGCTTGCTTATCGAGTTGCTCAGGATGGCAATGACTAGTAGTTGCTAGATATTACGCAATAAAAACGGCGTTGCTGATTTACGGTATGAAAGGCTAAATATGCCAGTCATAGAAACCAGTATCCACAAAGCTTCTGGATGTTAAACTTATTTTTTTTATACCCTGATTAAGCAACGCCTAAAAACAAATAAATCGATAAATTAATTTATTTTATTGCAACACTTCTTTTTTTCAAAGAGCTAAAAGGAGTTGGTTTGGCAAACATCAAAATTAATTGGTGTTAGACGTTGATTTGGAAAATAAAGTTGAGGGAACAGTTTCATTATGCCAGTCAATTTAAGAATTCGATCTTACAAGACGATCGCCATAATATTCATTGCCTCCTTACTAATCAACGTACTCGCGATGAAAAGCACGTACTCTAAGCAGAGCTGCCCAAAAGTGCAAACTTCAATTCAGATTATCGACGAAACGGGCGGGAGGCAGATTTCTGGCACGTCCCTTGACACTTTGCAGGAGTCACCTTTCAAGAACTATGTAACTACCATTTCCAAACACGTCTCTGCCAAGATTGACGATCGGGCACAGTGCCACGGAGATTTGAAAAGTTCTCCAGAAGTCAAGCTTTTTTTCGTTTACCGTCGGCTGGTCAAGACTGCGCCAATCGTAGCACCGTTCAACTTAGAGCGCACGCAATCTAATGGTAGCAGGCATTTGGATAGTCCTTGGGTAAAACTCACGTTCAGCCGTTCGCCCAGGCTCGTTGTGCGTGCGGTGTTCCTATGGAACGAACGACAGTTTCTGTTCGATCAAGCACTGATGTCGGGCATACGCGCCTCGCCCACCAATCCTCTGGTTCCGATTGATGAGCCCATCTTCGAGCAATTTGTACAAGATTACACCGACTCTGTGCTGCTTGTACCGTCTCCAGAAGCCGTATCTGCCGGCCAAACCAGTATTTCAAAACGCTTGCCACCAGAAATCCTTTGGCTGTTTCGCAATGCGTCGCAAAGCACACGCAGTCCTTTCTCCGGGAGGGTGGACTCCGCTCTTAGATCCGCCGTTGGGTTGGCAGCGAGCGGATATACCGATCTTACCAAGGCTCTCGTTGACCAATTTTTCGCGTCAGAAACGACTGAGAGCCGCTACGAAAGCGTTCTCGATCTGAAAGACCTATTCACCCTCGATCGATACCGAATTAAAAAGCTTCGCTAAGGAGAAAAAATTATGGCTTGGACATTTCCTCAAAAGACCACGTTCACGGGTTTTAGTGCCGCCGAAGAGGCACAGATCCTCGCCGCTTTGCAGACAGCATACAACGGTTCGTCCACAGCTAAGGCTATGTTCGACAACTGGATTAATGCTGCTCCGGGGAATACAATAGACATAAAATTCATGGCGAATCAGTTTCAGGGTCTTGTTAGAGTTACTCCTAGTGGTAATGTTGGTACTGGCCGAGTGGAAATTGATTTTGCAGAGTTGAACAATGCAAGTTACATCAGTCCGACTGGCAAAGCCGTACCAGATACGTTAACCACAGGTTTATTACATGAGCTTGTTCATGCGCTGACTGGAAAAGAAGATAATTTCACATCTTTAGATTACAAAGGAGATACTGTTAAGTTTGCAAATCAGATTTACAAGGAACTTGGTCTCCCCGAACAGGTTTCTTACCTTGGTTCAGACAATAAGGGACTCCATAAACTTAATTATTAGTATACGAATGGTGCAGCGATCGATGCTGCCAAAACTGAGGATGAGCGCTACTTAAGTTCGACCTCACTCGGTACGTCGAGGGACCTGCTAATCGGAGGATCACTCGATAACACTCTTCTGTCTGGTGACGGCAATGACTTTTTGTTCGGCGCTGGCGGCAATGATACGTTGAGCGGAGGCGCTGGTACAGACACTGGAGTTTATTTTGGGAAGGAAACTGACTACGACATCCAGAAAAATTCAGATGGTTCTTGGTCAGTTAGCCATGCACGCGGTGCAAAGGACGCTGGTTCAGATACGCTGAGAAACGTCGAATTCTTGCAGTTTGACGGCGGCAAGACATACAAACTTGCAAAGGGTGGTCTTACCTTCCAAACCGATTTCGCTCTTGTGATCGACACTACAGGCAGCATGGGTTCATCAATAGGAAGTGTGAAAGCGCAGGCATCTTCACTTATTGATGCAGTATTCGCTGGCGGCAAGAACGATGGTCGCATTGGGGTGGTCGGGTTTAAGGACAGTATCAGTGGGGAACCGTCACAGGTTATTCTCCCGTTTACAAATCAAGACGACTTTGCCACCAGAAAAGCCGCCGCACTTGCAGCAATAAATAGCATCACTGTAGGCGGTGGTGGCGACACTCCGGAGACAGCCTTTGACGGGCTTCGTGTTGCACTAGACGGGTCTATGGGGCAATGGAGGTTTGGCGCAGGCGTGCTTCGGATCGCTCTATTTACAGATGCGGCAGCGAAAGACGGCGCCCTAGCTGGCCAAGTGAACGCCCTGGCTAGTAGTATTGGAGCCACGGTCGCAGCGCGTTCCTCCGTAGCGGGATCTGGCGGCTCAGTCGATACCTTTAACCTGGCATTCGGAGGTGACGGTTCGAGCGATACACAACAACGAAGTAACCCAGGTGACCCCAACGCTAATCCCCCTTTTCCATTTGTGCCATCCGACGATCCCATTACTCCTGACCCAACGACTGCACAAGTTCAAATATTTACAATATTTACTGGCCCTAATGGTGTTGATACGTCTGCCCTTGAGGGCATAGCAAACACCACCGGAGGCGACTTCCTTAAGGCCTCGACGGATCAGGACTTGGTGAACATCTTGCTCAACATCATCAATTTACCGCCCGCGTCTGTGAATACTCCTCCCACAGCGGTAAATGACAAGAGCACAACGAACCAGAACATCGCTGTTAGTATAAATGTTTTAGCTAATGACAGTGACCCTAATGGAGATGTCATAACCGTAGAAGCATTTGACAGCGTTTCTACGAAAGGAGGTAGCATTGTTCTTGATAATCGCGGTACGCCTGATAACTTTACTGACGATCGATTAGTTTACACTCCTTTAACGACCTTTAGCGGCAGTGACAGTTTCACTTATACGATTAGCGATGGAACTGCTACAGCTACGGCTTCAGTTCTTGTTGAAGTCGGCGTTGACCTGGACGGCAGTAATGTGACAGATGAACTAACAGGGACACCAGGAGACGATCGCCTTAATGCAGGTAATGGGAATGGAACGCTTATTAACAGGGGTGGGTTGTCTTTAGAAGATGGTAACGACACAATCACTAGCACTGGCGGCATTTACAACGAGGGTGTCATTGATACTGGCAATGGTGATGACTTTATCTTTGTTGACGGAGGCGTTGATGGTACTGGTACCGGATATGGCATTTATAACAACGGCGGTAACATTAATACTGGTGATGGTAACGACTCCATCATTGCTCATGAAGGCTTTGAGTCAGGCTTGAATAGCAGTGGAAGTGTGTTTTTAGGAGAGGGCGAAGACTATATCAAGGGTTTTGGTAGTGGTGATTTTTATGGCGGAAACGGTAATGACACACTAGAATTAACGCCAGGAAGTTATACCGTTGGCATATGGGACACATCGGCGACTTTCACCCAAGGTAACCAACTTATGATAACTTCCGAGTTTGAAAAACTCATAGCTGGTGGCACAACGTATGACTTCACCAGTTTGACTGCTGGTCAGACAATTATTATCGTCTAGCAGTCTATTTGGAAGTAGGGGACAGCTAGCTATGAGAAAAGTTTTGCTGTCCTGAAAGATCCTTGATTCTTTACTGATAACGCTTTTCTCCAATCTCATGAAATAAAAGGTTAAAAATTGTCTCTAGAGCCTCTATTTTTAGATTTCACGGACTGCTTTACCGAGTGCGATCGGGAGTCGATCGACTCGCAGCCGAATTATTGGTACGAAGGCCGTTGTCCTCAAAGCGGCGAGCTGCTGAGACTGCCGCGCACTCGAATGTCAGAGGATCTGGCCCGGGGTTTGATGCAGTACCTTGCTGCTGACGATTTCTACGATCGCGAAGGGAAGATGTACGGCATATTGCTGGTGGAGATGCCTTCGGGGGAACAGGGGATACTCAAAGCATTTTCCGGGCTGCTGAACGGTTGCAGCATTGTTGAGGGGTGGGTGCCACCGATTCCGGGACGAGATCGTGTGGCTTTCGAGGAAGCCCGCACCTTAACTCAATTGGAGGCGATGAAACAGGAACTGATTGCACTCAATCAACTCCCGCAGCGACAAGAGTATGAAGCCTTATTTCGGGAGTTTGAATTGCAAGTGCAAGTTTTGAGCGATCGGCATCGCAATTGCAAGCAGCAGCGAGACGAAAAACGCCAGTTACTGTGTCAAACTCTCGCAGCAGAAACGCTAGAGATTGCCCTGGAACAACTGAATAAAGAAAGCCGTTTGGAGAAAAGTGAACGCAGGCAATTGAAACGACAGCGGGATGAAACATTGCAGCCCCTAAAACAATTAATTGAAGCTGCAGATCGGCGGATGCGGGCGCTGAAACAGCAACGAAAAGAACTTTCCCGCGAACTTCAGACGCAAATGCACGCGGCTTACACTCTGATGAATTTTTTGGGGAAATCGCGATCGATCTCCTCATTGATGCCAACTAATTCTATTCCCACTGGCACCGGCGACTGTTGCGCGCCAAAATTGCTTCACTACGCGGCAGTACACAATCTGAAACCGCTGGCAATGGCTGAGTTTTGGTGGGGGCCGCCATCGGGCGATAAGATTCAGGGAGAATTTTATGGTGCTTGTGGCGATCGGTGTCAGCCGTTGATGGGTTTTTTGCTGTCAGGATTGGCTCAAAACCCGATTGTTTCTAATAATATAAATGAGGGTTTGACGGGCGGGCTAGAAGCCCAACCCCTACTCCCCACAAGCAATAATATTTCTTGTGGAACGGGCATCTTGCCCGTTGCGGGCGGGCTAGAAGCCCAACCCCTACTCCCCACAAATCATCATATTTCTTGTGGAACGGGCATCTTGCCCGTTGCGAGCGGGCTAGAAGCCCAACCCCTACTCCCCACAAGCAATAATATTTCTTGTGGAACGGGCATCTTGCCCGTTACCCAAATGCTACCGATTATCTATGAAGACAAATGGTTAATTGCGGTGAATAAACCTTCAGGGTTGCTGTCAGTCCCAGGTCGTTATTTAGAAAATCAAGATAGTGTTTTCAGTCGTTTGCGTAACTTGTTACTTGATAGTTTAAATTTGACAGTTGTGCATCGTTTAGATTGGGAAACATCTGGGATTTTGCTATTGGCGCGGGACAAAGAAACTAGCAGTCAACTCAGGCAGCAATTTGCACAAAAGCAGGTTCACAAAGTTTATGAAGCGGTGCTTTCGGGTACTGTAAAAATAGATGCGGGGACGATCGATCTTCCACTTTGGGGCGATCCAGAAAATCGCCCTTACCAGCAAGTCAATTGGGAGTGCGGAAAGCCCAGTGTTACTCGCTTTCAGGTAATGACGAGGGAGGGAAATTGCGATCGCGTCGAGTTTTTGCCGCTGACGGGACGCACGCATCAATTGAGGGTTCATGCAGCGGATGTTCGAGGGTTGGGGATACCGATTTTGGGCGATCGACTTTACGGATGTCGGGATGCTGCGAAGCGGCTACACTTGCACGCGCGGGAACTTTCGTTTGAGCATCCGCAGTTGGGAGAAAAGCTGCACTTACAGGCAGAAACACCATTTTGAGCTAAGGGCGATCGGGCCACGATCACTATCTGTACAATAACTAATAACTAATAACCCACAACTACCACTGGGGATCGGAAGCCATCAAAGCAGTCGCAGCCTCGCTGGGTAACGGCTTAGCAAAAAAATAACCTTGGCCGTATTCGCAGCCGATCGACCTCAACCGGGCTAATTGTGCCGCCGTCTCCACACCCTCAGCAATCACATCCATACCCAAAGCATGAGCCAGCGCCACAATCGTCCGCACGATCGCCACATTCTCCCCCTCGCTTTCGAGCTCCATTCGCCCCACAAACGACTTATCAACCTTCAAAGTATCCGTAGGAAACCGACTCAAATAACTCAACGACGAATAACCAGTGCCAAAATCATCAATTCCCAACTTGACATTTAACGCTTTCATCTGCTTCAAAACCGCGATCGCCGACTCCACATCCTCCATCACCACACTCTCAGTAATCTCCAACTTCAAACTCTCGGCACTCAAACCCGTTGTTTCCAAAATCACCTTCAGGCGATCGACCAAATCCGGCTGAGCAAACTGCTTCCCAGATAAATTTACACTCATAATCAAAGCTCGATCGAAACCAAACATTTCCTCCCACAGCCGCAACTGCCGACAAGCCTCCTCCAACACCCACTCACCCAGCGGCACAATTGCCCCCGTTTCCTCAGCCACCGGAATAAACTTGATCGGCCCAATCAAACCCCGCAGCGGGTGTTGCCAGCGTACCAAAGCCTCAAACCCAATAATCCTCCCGCTTGCCAAAGAGACAAACGGCTGATAGTGCAGCAAAAATTCCCGACGCTTGAGGGCAATCCGCAAATCCGTCTCCAACTGCAACCTCTCCACCGCCAAAGCGTGCATCGAAGCATTAAACACCTGATACCTTCCCGTTCCCAAAGCCTTCGCCCGGTACATCGCCGTGTGGGCATCCCGCAGCAAGTGTTCCGGCTGTTCCCTGACAGTAGCAGCGGGTTCGCCCCCCAGGGCAATCCCGATGCTTGCAGTCACAAACACCTCCTGCCCATTCAACTCAAAAGGCACAATTAAAGCTTTGTGAATTCGATCGGCCAAATCCACAGCACTGTCAACATCAATATTCCTCACCAAAATCGCAAAATCATCGCCTCCCACCCGCGCCACAGTATCCGCGCGACCAATACTTGCCCTCAACCGCAGCACCACCGCTATCAGCAGTTCATCCCCCACCAAATGACCCAAAGAATCATTAATCACCTTAAACCTGTCTAAATCCAGAAACAGCACCGCAAACAGATGGCTGTGGCGGCCCCTAGTATTGGCGATCGCCCGCCCCACGCAATCCACGAACAAATCCCGGTTGGGCAAACCCGTTAGAGAATCGTGAAAAGCATCGTAAAGCTTCCTGTAAGCACTGACACCCACACCAGTCACCACCAAACCCAAAGTCGGCGACACTAACGGTATCCAACCACCCAGGGTAAAAATTCCATAACTAATCCCCAACAAAGCCATCAATCCCACACCCCCAGCCAATCCCGCCCTCGCAGGATGCTGAATCCGCCAAGCCACAACCCCGCCAACCATCGCCCAAGCACCGTTCCACAAAATTTCCGCCCATTCCGGCCATACCCAAAACAGCGATCGTCCATCCAAAACCGCACTCAATATTTGGCTGAGCATTTGCGCGTGCAGCAACACCCCCGGCATTTTCGGACTTTGCTTTTTAACCGGGCTGTAAGGCGTCAAAAACAAATCTCTGGTACTCGGTGCCGTCGTCCCGATCAGCACAATCTTGTCCTTAACCCAGCTTGGTTCAATTTCCCCGTTCAATACCTGCCTGATACTGACTTGTCGCGCCACATCCTTACCAGAACGGTATTTGAGCAGAATTTGGTAGCCTGTGGTGTCAATATTTGCATAGCCGCCGCTGTCAGAAGTTAAAGGCACAAATTCTGCCTTTCCCCAGTCGATTTGGTGGGGATGAACAGCGCTATTTTTCTGCTGTACTCTGTCTTTGAGATAGAGCAAAGCCACTTGCATAGAAAACGATAAAGCAATCTTTTTGTCTGGTTGCGAGACTGAGAGCAAATTGCGGCGTACAACACCATCAGGATCGAGCACGAAGTCGTTAAAACCAACTCGATCGGGCGGTATCCCCGGAGGCGCAGGCACTCCCTGACTTTCTGAATCGCTCAATTTATAGATCGCCACCACATTCGGTGCTTTCAGCGCTGCCAGCAATTCTTGGTGTCCCGGCGCTTGAGGCAAATCCCGGTACAAATCCAAACCGATGACTTTTGGCTGATACTTTTGCAGTTTTGTCAAGGTTTGAGCGATCGCACCGTCGGAAACCGGAAATCTCCCCAAAGCTTGAATATCGGCTTCAGAAATTTCCACTACCAGCAGTCGCGGATCCGGGCCGGAATCTGGCTGCAAGCGCACTAACGAGTCAAAACTCCCCAACTCCCAGCTTTGCAGGCCTCCCAACTGCCGAACTCCCATATTCAGCAGCGTTACAGTCGCGCCCACAAGCATTGCAGGCAAAATCCTCACCCGTCGGTTTTGAGAACTCAGGTTGAGGCCAGTTGCCACAGACATGACATATCGAAGATTTCGAGAGAATTTGGCAGTCACAGAAAAAATATGTCGGTGCAAATTAGCTTTGCACAAGTCTGTTCTTACAGAATTGAGCTTAATATGAGATTGAATGTAATTTTTTCAGAACTTGTGCCGCCACCGAGTTTCTTTAAGCTAATTACTCGATGCAGGCAAAGTATTTCTGGAATGGGAACCGGGTTTTTGAAGATTTGCCGACAAATCCTGTCTTTCATTGCTTGTTTCCCCAAATTCGCACAAGCGTTAAAATTTAGTCGATCGAACTTTCAGGATATTTTTGAGATTATGGCGAATCAACTTCCGATTCCGGTGATTGTTAACGGTGCTGCAGGCAAAATGGGCCGCGAAGTAATTAAGGCGATCGCCCATGCTAGTGATATGACCTTATTTGGGGCTGTAGACCGCTCTCCTGAGTGCCTCAACGCCGATGCCGGCGAATTAGCCGGATGCGGCCCGTTAGAAGTTCCCATCACTGACGACTTGCAAGGAATGCTGGTATTAGCAGCTCAGGAAAAGCAGTTAGGCGTGATGGTAGATTTTACGCACCCTTCGTCAGTTTATGAAAACGTGCGATCGGCCATAGCTTACGGCATTCGCCCGGTAGTCGGCACTACTGGCTTGAGCAGCGAGCAAATTCAAAAATTAGCTGAATTTGCCGATAAAGCTAGCATCGGCTGTTTGATCGTACCCAATTTCTCGATCGGCATGGTTTTGCTCCAACAAGCCGCCGTCACGGCATCTCAGTATTTTGAACACGTAGAAATTATCGAGCTGCACCACAATCAAAAAGCCGACGCCCCCAGCGGCACGGCAATTCAAACTGCCCAAATGTTAGCAGAGATGGGAAAAACTTTCAATCTGCCAGAAGTTGAGGAAACCGAAAAATTAGCCGGAGCTCGAGGTTCACTGGCCGATGAAGGGATTCGCATTCACAGCATCCGTTTACCCGGTTTAATTGCCCACCAAGAGGTAATTTTTGGCGGCGCCGGTCAAGTTTATACTTTACGACACGATACCAGCGATCGAGCTTGTTATATGCCAGGAGTCTTGCTGTCTATACGCAAAGTCCTTGAATTGCGATCGCTCGTTTACGGCCTGGAAAAAATCTTGTAGTCATTAATCATTAGTCATTAATCATTAGTCATTAGTCATTGGTAATGTGGAATTAATCTGACTTCTAATATTATGTCCGGTCGATTACCCCTAATACGGTAGGGGCGGGTTCACGAAAAATATCAGCCAATAATTGACAATCTCAAAAACCCGCCCTTTTAATCGCGGTCACTCGATCGCACATGATATAACTTCTGATTTGTGACTTCAACATCAATCAGTTAAATCTGTTAAATGCCTTAATATAATCAGCTTCCGAACAGACAGCCGTTGCATCCCGTACATTGCTCGTTGCCAAACTTCCTATGCTAATTCCCTTAACCCGCGAAACCTTTCAAGAACTAATTCCCGCCGTCGCCACGGGAGCGCAATACAAATATATCTGGGGAAAACCGCCCGATTTTTTGAGGCGAATGTTAATCTCAGCAGTCAGCGTAGTTTTCCTCCTGGTAGTCTACAACTTCGCCGGTTCCGATGTCGCGCCGCTAGTTTTAATCACCGGATTGATAGCTGGTTTGTACTGGCTGTGGGGGCCCATTTTGTGGGCGAGTTTGCGGAATGCAGAATGCCGCAAATATCAATACTGCGGTTTTTGGCAAGGACGAGTTTTGGATATATATATTACAGATGAAGTCACAAGTCAAGAAGAAACAGTCAATCAAAAAGGACAACTCGTAATAGTTGACAACCTAGAGCCACGAATCAACTTAGAAGTTGGTGACAAAACGGGATTTACTACTACACTTCGAGCTCCATTGCGGAAAGATCACCAAGGAATTGTCCCCGGTCAAGCTGCTTTAATGTTAATTATGTCAAATCAAGAAGATTTAGGCAGAATTGCCAAAGTTTCAGATATTTATATTCCCAGCCGTGACGTGTGGGTGAGCGACTATCCTTATTTACGCAGAGATTTGTTTGTAGAAATGAGCCAACAGATTAAAAAAGGCAGGAAAAAAGACCGCGATCGCACTAATCCAAGCAGAGATGTAAAAAGGCGATCGTCCGCTGATTATTAATATTCATCGTAGCCACAAATTTAAGAGCGATCGCAATTTCAACTTAGGACAAAATTCACTCTTATAGCTCGTAATGCCTACGGTTCTTCAGGTTTGCCCCTACAGTTTCATCTTTTTTAGTTCCGATCGAGGCGAACCAGCCCACATTCATGTTAAGGATCGCGAATTAAATAACTTACAATTTTAATTGTTATAGTGGGATGGGCGTCCTGCCCGTCCAAAAAGGACGGGCGGGACGCCCATCCCACTTTCAAGAGTGGAAGTTATTTAATTCTCATTCCTAAGCGCGATCGGCAACTTGCCAAATTTTGGATGACTCCTGTATCTCTAGAAAAAAATCGAGGCTTCAAAGAGCATGAATTCTCCCAAATCCGGCTCTAATACCCCCTTTATTTTTTAGTCTCTTAGAGAGAGACGCAAGGCAAGTCTAGGATCGGTTTCAACCGCCGAGTCTTATAAAAGGGATTTCTAACCCGAATTTAGTATTAGTTCAAGCTCTCAGATTCATCTGTGGAGTCAATCTAAAATCTAAAATCTAAAATCTAAAATCGACTGACTTCTCGATCAACTGTTCCCCTCTTGGCCGTAAGCTTGCCAAGCCAAATCCACCAGCCCGTTAACAATAGCCACAGCCACCACCGCAGACCCCTTGCGGCCCTCAATCCGAATGTGAGGAATCATCGAATCGTGCAGCCGCGACTTAGCCACATCAACCCCCACAAACCCAGAAGGAGTCCCAATCACCAAAGCTGGCCGAATTTCCTCAGATTCAATCAAATCTACGATCGCCGACAAAGCAGTTTGAGCCTGGCCCACCACAAAAATCCCTTCAGGATAGCGTCTTGCCAAAGTTTCAATCCCCCAAGCCGCCCGCGTCCTTTCCCTTTGGGGGCGCGTCAAAGCCTCCATCGAACAGTAAACCGGATTCGCAAAGGTACTTTGGATCAAGGGCGTAATGCCCACCTGCACCATCGGCACATCTACCACAATCGTAGTTCGAGCAGCCAAAGCCGCCGCCCCAGCCTGCAAAGCCTGATCGGAAAAACTAATTAAAGACTTGTACTCAAAATCAGCAGTCGCATAAATCACGCGGCGGACTATTTCGTACTCCGCCGCGGAAAAACCGTGGTCGCCAATTTCGTTATCGATTAATCCCAGACTCTGGGCATCGCTTACGTGCCATTCCATTTGTTGGATAGCTGTTGCCTGTGAGTTGTCAGGTATCAGCTTACCAGCTTTTAGTCATTCGTTGACTGTTGATTGTTGACTGTTGACTGTTGACTGCCAACTGACAACTAAGGATCGTCAATTAAATAATTTCCCTTTTTTCTTGTGGGACGGGCGTCGGGCCCGCCCAGAAAGGACGGGCCCGACACCCATCCCACAACAAACATGAAAAGTGGATTTTATTTAATTCTCATTCCTAAGTTTCCGACGAAGAAGATTTGCCCAACACCGGAGTCAGGAATGCCACCAAAACTCCGATCGCAAAACCGGACACATTCCGAACCACAGGCAACCAGTCAGAAGTCCGAGTCACCACCGGCCCCAGTCCGAAAGCAAAAAACAGAATGCCCCACAGCGGCGAAAAAATCAGCGCCCACTGCCAAGCCACAACCTGTCCCGGCTTCCGAGGCTGAGCCGCAAACCCGCAGATGACGCCACCAACCACCGACGTAATTAACGTCAGAACCCACTGTTCCCTCGGCAAACCGGGAACCACGCGGCATCCGCCCTGACGCAAACAGCCTTCTATGGACTCCAAAGATTCAATAATCGCTCGATCTTCGCCATTGTCCCGCACAAAAAATTGATTACCGTAGCGGGTTTGCAGTTCCACCCAAAAAGTGCGCGGCAGCAGCGGATACAGCGAGTCGCCCACATTAAAATTGAGCAAATTGCCCCCTCGCGGGTCAGCAACTAATAACACACTCTTGTCATCTAGCCCCCAATAGCTTTTGACAGCCAAACCGGGGGTGCGATCGTACTGAGTCAGCACTCGCAGTTTCCAGCCGGTTTCGGCTTCAAATGCCTTTAAATTTTTTGCCAAAGTTTGTTCTTCAATATCCGTGAGGGCTTTAGCTAAATCAATGATCGGCGTCTGAGTTGAGGGCAACAAATCGGGATTGTTGAAAGCGTGGGCCGCAGGTGCGATCGTCCACACCGACAAAGCCAGAAAAAATGCGGCAACAGAGGCTAGAAATTTTCGCGGGAAAAGCTGTGACATAGGAAATTCTAATCGGGGTCTTAATTGTGAATGCTAGCTGGCGGTCTTAACCAGAGGATAAGAGAAAACTCATATTTCTTTACAATTATTTACTTTACAGGAAGCCGAGAGCAAGGGGAAGGGTTCGGGGAAGGAAAGTTTTGAACAGGGAAGGGACTGACAATTAACTGTAGAGGGCGCAGTTGCGATCCAGGGCCAACCATCGTTAAGCAAGAGCTCGATTTCCTGACGGGGTGAGTATCGATCCCAGATATTGCACCCGCAATCAAAAACCTGTAGGCGCGGGTTCACCAAAAGCTTTAAGGGGTGCAGACAGGTTAAATAAACCCGCCCCCACCTACAAAAAAGCCCCTTATTGATATTGGTGCAACATCTCAGATTAATAATAATTCAAGCCGATGGTCACAAAGAGAGACCCTGTGTGCGATCGGTTATTTAAGTATTTTCCTGCCTGAAAAAACTTACCTTCATAAAGATTTAGCATAAGTTGAAAAACTACCAGTAAATATACTGGAAATCCAACAGACTAGCAACACCCAAAAAAGCTCTAAAATTATGTATTTTCCCGAATATCTTTATCATCGAGCCGAGCCGATAATGATGAGCAACCGCTGAATAATGATTTAAAAAAAATTAACCATTTCTCAAGGAGCGCCCAGAGTGCCTTTAACCGACCAGATTAGAGAACCTTTAACAGAAATGGAATCCTTAATTCCCGGACTTGCCCCAACTTTCGCCCCACAACGGCCGGGAATTCAGACTAACAAAACCTTATTAGATCAAACTCCGGGCTCTTCTCAAAACCCCGAACAACTTAACTTAATAGAACCCGCAAGCGGGCCCGCATCCGAATTCAGTCGAACAGAAGCTGATGCTTTTATTATTAATAAAGCCTCCAATATTAACAGCATACCGGAGGCTAACACCAGCCCTCTGATAACTAACAGCACTCTCAGGGATACAACAAATTCTGAAGTTGACCCCCCTAATTGGTAAACTCGACTCGGACTTAGGAGACCCCCTAACCAACCCAAATCGAATTGCCTCAAATAACGTTTCTTCTGATTCTAATAAATCTGCGACTGACATACCTCCAGTCAACTCGTCAATCAGCAGCTCAGAACTAAATAAAACCACAGCAGCTACAACCGCTGTTCCCGATCAATTGCTGGAAAATAAAACACAATTATCGCCAACCGCCTCCACAAAATCAGAACAAGATTCGGACAAAACATTACCAGTTGTAACTGCATCTACCACGAGCGAAAAAGCTTCCGACAAAACGCCATTACCCGCTACCGCTGAAACGACTTCAAAACCCGAAGAACACCAAACGCCTTTATCATCAGAGACTACACTCTTCTTCGAGTCATCACCAAACAAAATATCACCGGCAACTGCATCAACGTCTGACAATTCAGGAGAAAATACAACATCACCCGCAACTGCCTCAGCCACTGAAAACCCTGAACTAGATCGAACATTACCTGCAACTACATCAACGACTGATAAATCAGAACCAGATCGAACATCACCTGCAACTGTATCAACGACTGACAAATCAGAACCAGATCGAACATTACCTGCAACTGCGTCAGCTTCTGATAAATCAGAATCCAACAAAACCTCAGTTGCGACTACATCAACGACTGACAAATCCGAACCCAACAAAACTTCACCTACCGAAATCTCCACCACCAAAAACTTAGATACAGCCACTAATCTAGAACCCAATAAAACCTCAACCCCAGAACCAGATCAAACCTCAACTCCCCCAACCAACATCAACTTTGACTCAAACGCATTCAGTGTCGATGAAAAAGGAATAATCGGCATACAATTCACATCCGACGGCGGCTGGTATAGCGGACAACTAGCCATCGTCAGCCTACTCGGAATGGAAAAATCGTTCCCGGTTCCGAGGCGTTCATCAAAGAAGCAGCAAGTCGAGCTTTAAGCAACTCGACAAAGGGCTACATCGCAATGGATGACGATTTAGAAGGAGCATATTACACCGATCCTAACAGCTCAGAAAACCTCAATTCCGGGCAATACCTCGGCACAAAAACATTTGCCATGACGCCTGGGGACAAATTCTTCTTCATGCTAGTACCCAACGGCACCGTACAGCAAGTATACGACAACCCCGCAATCGGCGGCGACAAAAAACCCCTATTTTCTATAGCGACAGACAATCCCAGCGACGGCTTCAGTATCGGTCAAATTGCCGATATTACAGGCGAAGGTCAACTCTTCGTCATGGAAGACATGGGACTGATTCAAGGAAGCGATCGGGATTACGATGATATCACATTCCGAGTCACGGGCGCTATATCTAAAATCATTCCCCTCAGCCAATTAGTTGACCCCTTCTCCGCATCAATTCACTCCCAGTTAATTCAAAAACTGAAGGGTGAATCGGATAAATCCGATCCGAAATTTACCCGAGAATCAACTGTTACCAATTCCGGTGATAAATCCCAGGGAGAAACACCATCGATAACTGCTGATAACGACCAACAAAAACCTCAGCAAACAGAAACATCAACAGTTGGTAAATCCGACAGCCAAGAATCGCCAGCCACAGAAACATCAACAGTTGCTAACTCAGACAGCCAAGAATCGCCAGCCACAGAAACATCAACAGTTGGCAAATCTGATACTCAAGAATCGCAACAAATAGAACAAACAGCCTCTCCCCCAGAGACACCCAGTGTTAGCCCTAATGAATTAAATTCGGAAATAGAACGGCCAGTATCAGCAGAATCAATTGTCAGCGAGTCAGCAGATGCTGAATTAATTAAAACCGACACAACTGCAACTAATCGCATTCCTAAATTGCCGGCTTCAGCCGACTATGCTGTAAATAATGCTGCTTCCCCACCAACCGCTGAAACTCTGCTAATTCCCACTCCCATCGCGTCACAGCCTCCTGCAAAAACATCTGAGATTGCCGATAATTGGGGCGAAGAATTGCCAAGAGAAACCAATGACAATCTTCCTAATACTGCGTCACAATTGCCGACCCAAATTTCTGAGGTTATTCCCGCAGAAAAGGCTGCTGGTACTCAGGAAAATGACCGGGCTGTTACCGAAAACGCAGCCGAATTTGAAACTGAACAATTTTCCACAACAACCGCTGAGATTATTGCTACAGAAAAGGCTGTCGATTTAATTGAACATGATACCGCTTTCCCTGAAATAGCAGCCGAATTAGAAACAGAAAAATTGGCAACAAAAACTGAGTCAATTGTTGCCGCACCCGAAGCGGATGATACGGTTGAACGCGATATCCCTGTTGCTGAAATAACAGCAGAATTTGAAAGCAAACAATTGCCACCAAAAACAGACGACTTCGCTCTTGCAGAATTTACTGCGGATACAATTGATACGGACATGGCTGTCACCTTCACAGCAGCAGAATTAGAGACTGAAAACCCCCCGGGAATTGTCGTTAATTCTCTCGATACCAACCCGCTAATTTCTCACTCAAACTCTAGCGTACAAACCGATTCTCCTATACAGACACTTTTCTCAACTCCATCAGAAACAGCAGCAGGTACGGCACAGATAGCCTCAGTCGAAACCAGCGTTTCACCCTCAACTCTTAAATCCCCACCCGAACCAAATTCAAACACTTATAATAGCAATTCAACTCCCACAGAAACTACCGTCGTCCAGCCCACGTATTCTGATACCGAAATTGCGCCAAAACCCGCAGATGTATCGAGCGGTTTGCTGCCGTTAGAGGCAGAAGAATCGGCTCAATTTTCGGACGGTATTGCAGACAGTCAATCTTATTCCACACAGAGTACAGGCAACTTCCAAAGCAATATCAATCCCCCAACAAATTTATCAATAACAACAACAGCCAATTTACCAATCCCCGGTACTTTCCTTGTAGATAACCAAGGAAAAGTCAAATTTGACTATGTATTTGATGGCGGCTCCTTTGAAGGCGAACTCGGAATTTTCAGCCTGGCCGGAATGTCCGCATTCACACCCGGTACTCCAGAATTTATCGCCGAAGCATCCCGTAGAGTTTTAAGCAATTCCACCGACGGACACATTGTAATTAGCGACAGCATAGAAGGAGCAAAATTCACCGGTGCGATGCCGTTCGACGGAGACTGGGACAGCGGCGAATATCAGGGTATCAAAACTTTCAACATGACTCCAGGCGACACCTTTGCCGTCATGTTAGTCCCCAACGGTACAGTGCAGTCATCCCTCGAATCCTCATATTCGGGAAATTGGTTCCCCGAAAACCGCCCCTTATTCAGTATCGCCACAGCCAATCCCAACGATACATCTTACGTGTTGCCTCTAGCCGACACAACAGGTACGGGGAACACCTTTGCGATGGAAGATATGTCAGCCGCTAACTCTGACGGCGACTACAATGACCTAATCTTCACAGTGCTTGGGGCAACAGGAAACGCACCGCTGCTAGATACAGTCATCAACCCTGACAGAGAATGGCGCAATACAGCTTTAGGACAACAATTGCTCGCCGAAGCCAATCCCCCGAATTCTGACAACAATCCGCCCGTTGTTTCGCCGACAAACGCTCGGACTTACACAGAATTAGAGACAACTATTTCCTTAGAAAATCTTGCCACAGATGCAGAGGGCGACCCCCTAACAATTAGCGTCCAGGGTCCAGTAAACGGCACAGTAATTTTCAATCCCTTAACGAACAAAGCATCCTTTAAACCAGCACCCGGTTTCTCTGGAATTGCCAGCTTTGATTTCCTTGCCAGCGACGCTTTTGGGAGTTCAACTCCCGCGCGGGTGACAGTCAACGTCAGCGATGTTCCGCTGCTGAATCTAGATTTTGTGAAGCGAAATCCCCGACTGGATGCAGGAGAAAATACGGAATTAGTTGTGCTGGGAGATTTTGCCGACCAAAAAGGTGTAGTGCTGCCAGATTCTTATCTAACTTACACTTCAATAAATCCAGAAGTAGCACCCATTGACGCGACCGGGAAAGTGACGGGTTTGGTCAACGGCACTTCGATTTTGAGCGCGAGTCGCAACAACCTGCAAGCAGTAACAGCGGTGCGAGTAGGAAAATTGCCAGCCCCCACCAACGATGCAGAATTCACTGGAGCACTAGCCGAGATTAACGGTTTGAATGTCTATCCCAAAGCAGTCACCATGACAGCCGGAATGGGACGCTCGCTTTTAGTAGGAATTGAAAATATCATCCAATCCCCCGATTTGAAATTCGGCTCAGTAGGAACTCGCTATTTCCCCGGAAACTCCAACTTATTGCAAGTGAATTCAGACGGCATTATTACTGCAATAGAAGAAGGAGTTACTAACGTCACCGTCATTCACGGAGCAGCCGAAGAAGTCGTACCAGTAAGAGTCTCCCTGCCTGCCGCCGCCGGAACAATTTTAGGAGTAAATGGCGGTGCAGTTTCTGGCAGTGACGGTTCAATTGTGATGGTACCGCCCGGTGCTCTTGCCGAAAATACAGCTATTAGTTTGACATCTCTAACCAGCAACGATCTATCGCTACAACTTCCAGACGGTTTGCAGTTTGCCGGAGGCTTCAATTTAGACTTAGGCGATCAAGCCCTGAAATTGCCCGCTCAATTAGCAATTCCAGCCCCCGCCGGCTTATCTCCCGGTACCGAAATTTTATTCATGCGAAAAGGTTCGCTGCCGGATGCTAACAATATCCAAAACCCTACTTGGCTGATTCAAGAATCCGGAGTAGTCGATGCTTCGGGTACCATCCGAACCAATTCCCCACCATTACCTGGTGTTTTAGATAGTGGCGAATGGGCGATGTTTGCATTTCCAACTCTGGGGTTTTTACAAGCTCCAGTTCCCACACTGGAACAGTTATTCACTATCGCAAATGTAGATGCTACCCTTAAAACTTCTAAAGCCCTCAGCCTCTCAACTAATTTCGGTCTCCAAAGCACCTTTTTAGGAGCCAATGCCGGCTTAATCGGTATCGCCGCCGCCACCGGAGCTCAATTCGCCGCGACAATCTTACTCCTTGCTTACTTAGCTAAATACCTGCAATCTGGATTGAAAGTCATCGCCATTCCACAAGTCGGTTTACCTGTAGTCACTCCTGCGGGTGTCGAACTCGATCCAGAAGGGATTCCCAGCGTCACAGCGACTCTAAATATACCGACATTATTCCCAGCAGACCCCTTCGCACCTCCAGTGCTTCAATCCGCTGAATTTAAGTTGGAAAATGGATCCCCAACCGTCGTCCTGACAGGCAGCAATTTCCTGAATAACTCCAATGATTTGGGCGGTGAATTTGAGGATTTAACTGTCAGCTTCCGCGTCGGCGACAAAACTTATCCCGGCATTTCGATACCGGATAAAAACACAGATTTAGGAGAAAATCGCTACAAAATTGCTGTCAAAATTCCGATTACCGTACCTGTCGGTGAATCCAGCATTGTAGTATCGAGGAAGCAGAAAAAGCGCTTCGGGCCGGGTACTGGAGATTACGAGATTGTCGAACTAGAAAGTGAAGAAAATATCCGCCTCGCCCCTACCTGCGTTGAATTGGCGCTGGTGACCGAACGCACGGGCGACAAAATCAACGTTATTAACCTCAAAGACCCTTTATCAACTGTTGAAACCCAGACCAGCGATAAATTGGCGGTTGCTTTTAACATTCCTGTGGGTAATCCCAATATCCCATCAGACCGACCGGAGTCGATCGCGCCTACCAACAATGCTACCCGCGGCTACGTGACTCTGCGCGACACCGGCCGCGTGTCTGTGGTGGATTTGATAGCCCTGCGAGAGATAGACACTACTCCTGAAACGGCGACTGTAGATGCGATTAGCTTGCCCTCTGGAGCCAGACCGCAAGCTATTGTTATCGACCCCAAAGACAATTATGCTTACATTGCCGACCAAAATCGCCCCAACATCTACGTTCTCGACATCAATCCGAATTCGGCAACTTATCATACCGTTGTTCAGACAATTAACGTCTCATCGCCGCTGGGATTGAGCCAGTTGGCTATCAGCAGCGACGGGCGGCGACTGTTTGCCACAGGTTCCGACAATAACGAACAAACACCTAACCGCCGCATTTACGCTGTCAACATTGACCCCGCCGACAAACCGAAGGCTGAGGGTTCTAACGATCGCAAGTGGCAGCAGCAGATTGGAGTAATTCCCACCGCATCAGAGACAGAGGGCATAGCTGCTACTCCCGACCCCAAGAAAATGGTGTTCACCAACGGATTTGCTAGTGTCCTCACCATAAGTAATGGGGAGCAGATCAAGCTTCAGAATGACGGCCAGGGCTTTGGGGTACTCGAAATTGAGTCTGATGACCCCCTCAACTTTAGTGCTAAAGTCAGCTACGCTCCTCTGTCGCTGGGCCTAGCTAATGACTATTTTGATGTCAACGAGGCAGTGGCTGTAACAGTAACGCCAGACGGGAAATATGCGTTTGTTGCCGGCCGCAACTCTAGGGCAAATATAGGTACGCGCGAGGGTGGAAATATAGGCATTATCAAAGACCCGCTGGGACCCAATCCTCAATTGGTGGCTGCGACTCGACCGATTCCCGACAGCTTAACTAACAACCTAGCGCTTTCGAGCGACGGCAAATATTTGATTGCTTCCTATCCCACCACAAATTTGGGAGGAAGTTCCTACGTTTTCGATGTTCAGGAAATGATTAAGGCTATAGAGAATCCCGGCAATTACAAGCTTGACGCACGAGACAGGGGAGTGGGTACCGTTGGTTTCGCGACTGACACTGAGCGAAATGCGACCCAAGCCGACTTCGCCCGCGTGCCCATTGACGATATCAACCCTCTTGTCAGTATTGCGGCCGACTACGAAATTACGGGGGGAAATTGGATTAATAACTTTGAGTTTAGCGTCCCGGATGGCACGAAACGCGCTCCCATTGGTATCGGCGGAAATCCTAAAGGTTTGGCAATAGCTTCTGTTAAAAATTGGCTGGAATTAAAGGGACCGATTGGTAATAGCGAGAATGATAGCAATCCTTTAACTCCTACTTTTGAGTGGGATATTAAAGGCAAAAATGAGGAATGCGGTCTTCCTAATTTAGACCCAGATAAAGACATTCATGAAGTCAATCTTTATGTCAGCGTATTTCCCAAAGAGGAAGGATTATTACCGGGGGATAGGTGGCCTGGGTTAGAGGCTCTAACATCGGCACAAGACTACAATCCCAATCGTATCCTGACTGCTAAGTGGAGTAAAGATACTGGTAATTGGACTTGGAACGGCGTCAGTAAGCCTGGTAACTTTGAGGAGTTTACTCTTCCTCCCAGTCTCATGTTAACAGCCGGCCAGAAATACTACTGGGCTGTGGAAGCTTTGGGAGAAAATGGAAAACAGCTAGGTACAGGTCAACCCGTAACAGGTGAGTTTAAAACTCTTCTGCCCACGGTAAAAAATAGCAATACTTTCAGCAGCGTCACTGTTTTAACGCGGGGTTTAGAGCCTGGCGAACCGGAACACAGCCAACTGATTGACAACCAACTTAATGGAGTTGCTAAACACATTTATGAAGAAGGAGGTGCCGTTCAGAAATATAACTCTGCAACTGGGAAGTGGCAGTCAGTTGCCCCCGAAGGAAACGATTGGATATTTAGTAACGCCGTTCGGTCTCCTCAATATGGCAAGCCATTAGTGCTGCTAGCTAATTGGGTGGATGAAATTCAACCTCACAAACTTTACAATTCGGGTTTTGCTGAGGCAGCCGCAGATGTTTTATTTGCCTCAATGGTACAACTCGATTTGGAGGAGGGCGGTTCTATCGGAAAGGAGGGTAAACTTTATGATAGTACGGGCAAGTTAATCCGCAATCAAGGAGCTGTTTTCAACTCGCCGCTACATTTTGTTGGTTTCGGTCAGGGGGCTGTTGTTAATAGTGAAATTGTACAGCGTTTGGGTACGTTTTTACCTGATGCCGGAGGTACGAATAGCGCAAATCGCGACCTTCAGATGACGACTATTGACCCTTACGATTACGATGATAATTCTTTTTCTGGACCTTTCCTTAATATTCAAGATCCGGAAATTAAGGTTTGGAATAATGTCACTTATGCTGACAATTACTACCAAACTAATGGTATTGGGAATACAATTAACGGGCGGGAACTTTCGGGAACGAACTGGAAATCTGATTGGAATGTTTCACTCAATAATCTGGCTGGTTTTACGCCGGATGATGGGGAAGGTGCTTCCCATCGGGCTGCTTTGGCTTGGTATGCGGGGACTGCTAATCTCAATGAAAGTCAGTTTCCTTCGGAGAATGGCGAAACAATTTACCGTCGCTTGGGTGATTTGGAGCAAAATAATATTGCTGATGTTACTAAGACTTGGTACACTCCTGAGCACACTAATGCTAGTTTTACTCAGGGCGATACTAAAGCTCCTTGGGAAGGAATTGGTACGGGTTGGTTCGACTCTGTTTTGGGGGGAGGTTCTCAATTACGGCCTTATTTTGATGGTGGGAAGAAGACTAAAAATGAGTTGGGTGACTTTGAGGATTATTTGAAGAAGAATCGG
Organism: Microcoleus sp. AT8-B5; assembly: GCF_036705565.1. NCBI lineage: Bacteria > Bacillati > Cyanobacteriota > Cyanophyceae > Oscillatoriales > Microcoleaceae > Microcoleus > Microcoleus sp. AT8-B5. The sequence goes on along the minus strand of NZ_JAUBUY010000012.1, from coordinate 127,117 downwards.
GTTTCGGTTTACGAGGATAATACCTACACAGATAGGATGCGGGGTGATTATGCAGTTCCTACTTTGTTTAATGGGAATTTTGATGCTGTAGCTGGCAGAAAAAGCGCTCAAACTATCCCAGGTTGGTCTTTATTTAATGGTTCCTCTGAAGATGTTTTACAATCCCACTTAGTAGATTGGTATACCATCGGAGAGGAAGTTGCAAAGAATAGAGCCAACACACCCGGCTTAAAAGACTTAATAGGTAGCGGTTACTTAGATGCCATAAGCTACGATGTGGCTCGACCTAATTTTGCCCTGAGAATGGGAGTAGGTGGGACAAAGAAAATCGTACATAACTACTTTGTGATGCCAGAATGGGGAGATTTGCGATTTAACCTCCACGCGCCGTTTCAGAACCGTGGTGGAAAACTTAAGGTCTGGCTGGAAACTACACCAAAGACAGACTCGCAAGGGCAACCAATTATTGGTACTGGCAGTCACCTTCTCAAAGAGATAAATCTCTCAGCAGATCCAGAAAATAAACTAGAGACATATGCAAGCGATATTGACAAAATTGGTTTTGGCAGAGGAGGGTTTGAAACTTTCCATGTAGATAGCAGTAAGCTAGATCAGTTTCGAGGTCAGAGCGCTAAATTGAGGTTTGAAGTTGAGGGAGATACCAGAGTTTATTTAGATGATGTTTTCTTTAAGAGTAGTCACCTTGAATTTGGCAATCCATCAGAAGCTAGGTACAGTCCTGAAGAACCAAACAATAATCCCTATCGCGAAAACTTGTTACTGGAAAAACCGCAGTACACAGCATCTTACAATCGCACGACAAAAACTCCCAACTGGGTAAGCTGGCAGGTAAATAAATCATGGATTGGCGGACAACGCCAAGCTGACGATTTCATCGCCGATCCTACATTACCTAATGGCTGGCCTCAAATTAGTGGTAGCAATTATGAAAATAATAACGGGTTAAGTCTGGGATTTAACAAAGGACATATAATCCCTTCAGGAGATCGGACAAGATATCCCAAAGACAACATAGCCACTTTTTTAGGAACCAACTTAATCCCGCAAAACGCTGACAATAATCTGTTTTTTAGCGCTCCTAATAATCCCGCCGAAGCCTCTGCGTGGTACAATATAGAACAGTTAGTAACAGGTTTAGCTGAAAGTAGTAAACAAGTTTACGTTGTTGCGGGTACCTATGGCACAAATTGGGAACCACAGAAAAAGAGTAACGCTCTCCCCAACGATTCTAGGTATCAAGGGCTTACCAATTCTGAGGCTTTTCGGCAACAAGGAATTAACATTCCTACCTGGACATGGAAAACAAATCTAGTTTTAGAGCATCCTAGCCAAGGGGTGCCTGATGTTAATCGCAATACCAAAATTTACACATTTCTTACACCTAACAGAGCCGAACCATCAGCGCTAGACTGGGCTAATGCTGGGGAGCAAGGAATAGTCCACCCGTTTTATGAAATTGGAGAGCGGTTGCAATTAAATCGAGTTTTATCTCCCATTAAAAATGTGACTGAATGGCGAGACCCCAACACTTGGTTAGTTAGTCTTGAAGAACTGGAAAACTTGCTTAAAGGTAAAAATATTAAGCTGTTTTCAAATATTCCTGGAGATATTCGAGATTCTCTCAAGCAAAATATAAACTTGCCACGTCCATGATTTATAGAAATCAAATTGATGGCAAATAGAACCCTACCTTTTCCAATTAGAAGCATATTCACTAGGACCAATGATAACTTCTCCGTTGGGCAAGGTAGTGTTACGAAAGAATGCAGATTCCGTGAACAGAAGCTCAGCCCCACTCAGGTTAGCTTCTGTAAAATCTACACCATACATTTCTGCATATAAGTTGGCATCTTTCAAATTGGTATAGCTTAAATTTGCTCCTCTCAAGTTAGCAATACACAGATTAGCACCGCTCAAATTTGCCCCCCTAAAATTAACTCTCTTCAAGCAGGACTCTTGAAAATTGACACCGCTTAAGTTAGCATTAGCAAAGTGGGCACTCGGCATAATAATGTTAGGCAAATCCACACCTCTAAGATCGGCCCGATACAAGACTATGCCCTCAAACCTTCTTTCTCCAGCAGCGTAGCGCCGTAGCAATTCTTGAGTTTCAAGAACTCTAACTGGATCGCTTTTATAGCTGCCATCCGGCATAATAGTATGACAAAACAACGCAGATTCTGTATCAATATTCTGCCATTGAGCCGAGACAAAATTGGTGCCAGTTAGGTTCGTCTCAGCCAGGCTAACATTGTTTAAGTTAGTATTCTCCAAATTAGCACCGCTCAGGTCAGCATACTTCAATTGAGCATTAGTCAGATTAGCCTTGCTAAAATTTGCCTCCACTAAGCAAGTGCTCCTCAAATTAGCATTTTCTAGATTAGTGTCACTTAAATTAGCACCGCTCAGGTCGCACCCCTGGAAAATACTTGAGTGCAAATCAGAGCCACTTAAATCGATATCGATCAGGTATTCACCTTGGACAACAATTCCTTCTAAATTCATTCCAGAAAAGTCTCTCCATCCATCTTTGTACAAATTGACAACCTCCGGACCTTCCATCTCTGGGTGATGTTCGTAGAGGGATAGAAGCGGCATAAATTTTTCGGTTTCTTCTTCCCCTTCGAGATATTCTTCGCTATTCATCACTTTTTTTAAGATAAAATATTTACATATTAATAATAGCAGAGCGTGAGCCAGACAAGACTACATCCCAATCGTATCCTGGTGGATGAAATTCAACCTCACAAACTTTATAATTCTGGTTTTAATGTTTCACTTAATAATCTGGCTGGTTTTAAGCCGGATGACGGGGCTGGTGCTTCCCATCGGGCTGCTTTGGCTTGGTATGCGGGGACTGCTAATCTCAATGAAAGTCAGTTTCCTTCGGAGAATGGCGAAACAATTTACCGTCGCTTGGGTGATTTGGCTGAAAATAATATTGCTGATGCTACTAAGACTTGGTACACTCCTGACCACACTAATGCTAGTTTTACTCAGGGCGATACTAAAGCTCCTTGGGAAGGAATTGGTACGGGTTGGTTCAACTCTGTTTTAGGGGGAGGTTCTGAGGTAAGACCTTATTTTGATGGTGGGAAGAATAGTAAAAGTGAGTTGGGTGACTTTGAGGAGTATTTGAAGAATAATCGGGTTTCGGTTTACGAGGATAATACCCCAATACCTGCAATGCGGGGTGATTTTGCAGTTCCTACGCTCTTTAATGGCAATTTTGATGCAATTTTTTACCCGAATAGCATTCAAAATATTCCGGGCTGGTACAGCAATAGAACTGATAACAAACTCAAGCAAAGCGCCCTAATTGATGTAGCAGGTATTCCTGGAGCTACTCCGCCCTCAAATGGCATTCCCAACTATGCTCTACTCCTGGGAGCTGGGAACCCAACCCAAGCCACCCATGACTCGTTTGTTGTACCCGATTGGGGTAATTTGCGGTTTGATGTTTTTGCTCCTGTTCAAAGCGGACAACTGAATGTAAAGCTTGAAACGATCGACGGTCAAAGTAAAGATGTAACCGTCAATCTTGCAGAAGATGCAAACTTTTTGATTGACAGTACCAACAATCAAATTCAGAATACTAAGGATATCTACTCTGATATCGAAAATAAGATTGGGTTTGGGAGAAAAGGATTTGAAACCTTCCAACTTAAGTTAAACCTCACTGATTCAGAAATCGCAGAGTTTCGAGGGAAGCCAGCGAAAATAACCTTTTCTTTAGACGGTGGCGATTCCGTTTACATAGATAATGTTTTCTTCAAGAGCGACCATCTCAAATTTGGCAATCCCACTGAAGCTAGATGGAATCCTAGCAACAGTACATATCAAAACAACTTGCTGCTTGAAAAACCCCAGTACGCAGTGTCTTACAATGCTGACACCAAAATTGCCAACTGGGTTGGTTGGAAAGTAGACAAAACATGGGTTACAAGACCAGAAACACAACCAGGAGAGTTACTAAAAGGATTAAGAGAAAGACCGGAATTTATAACTGACCCCGATCTATTAGCTAGTGGCTTGTCTACCTATGATGGAAATATCTTTACGGGGTTAGGAATGAATCGAGGTCATTTGTCTCCTGACAGAGATAGATTGAGACATCCTAAAGACCAGTTAGCAACTTACCTCACAACTAATTTGATTGCCAGTCAATGGATAATAATCGATTTTTTGTTCAAGGAAGCAACAATGCAGCAGATGCTTCAGCTTGGTTCAATATAGAAAATAAAGTGGTAGCTCCCAGGGTTACTCAGGGGCAAGAGCTTTACATTTTCGCTGGAGCTATTGGTAACGATCCAAATCCTCAAAAGAAAACGAATGTTCCTGAATTGCTTGATGACATTCTAAATGGAGAGTATATCAATCAGGGAAATACAAGCCCTAGCAATTTGTCAAACCGACAAATTCACATCCCTAGATGGACGTGGAAAACAATCATGGCTGTGGAACAACCAGGAGCCGAAGTTACTTCGTCGAACATAGAAGCTTTCGCATATATGACGCCTAACGTAGCCGAACCAGATTGGAATAATGTATCCTCAGATGGGGTTCCAAATCCGCTTAACAATAATGTGTTTTCTCCCTTTTTGGACAGCGCTCGCAGTAACATAACTAATGCAGCGACTTGGAGGAACCCAGATACTTGGCGAGTTACTCTTCCAGAACTCACAAAGATTCTTAACGAACGTAACAAAGTTCGCAACTATGCGTTTGATTTTGATTTGTTTTCAAATCTGCCATAAAATGTTCAAAATGCCTTGAAGGAGCGAGGTAGATAATCTCCTCCTTCTTGACATTTTGCTTCTTTTAGTGGCAGAAAATCATCCTCTAACAACTTTTGATAACCTTGTTATAATTTCATACTTCTCTGTTAGTGTTGTGAGAATAGAGATAGGGATTGAAGGTAAAACCCGGTATGAAAACTCCGTCTTGCCGAATAATGTCCCGAAACTCGCAAGGATCTTCTCCAAAGCCATAGAGCTTAGCACCTTGAAGATTAACTCGGGTGAAATGAACACAAGTTAGATTGCAGCCACTGGTGTTAATTCCACTGAAATCGCAATCAAAAAACCTAGCATATTCCAAATGACTTGAGGTAATTTTAGCTTCCCGGAAGTTACAGTACCAAAATTGAGCCGATCCCAACTCGCACCTATGCAAATTGAGTCGGCTCAAATTAACGTAGTTAAATTGAGCACCACTCAAGTCGCTCTTTTCCAGTTCAACTCCGCTCAAGTCAGCATACTCCAAAATGATGTTTCTAAAATCTCGATCGCCAGCAGCATAGCGCCTGAGCAATTCTTCTACAGTTATTCTTTCTTTTTCCATAACTCGACTCCTGCATCTATTCGCATTTTCAATAATAGCAAACTCATCCCCAAATACCACACAACTCTAGCTTGGCGCTCGGCAGCCGCAGATAGTTTATTTGTCTCAATAGTACAACTCGATTGTTACTTCGTCAAACATAGAAGCTTTCGCATATATGACGCCCAACATAGCAGAACCAGATTGGAATAATGTATCCTCAGATGGGGTTCCAAATCCGCTTAATAATGATGTGTTTTCTCCCTTTTTGGACAGCGCTCGCAGTAACATAACTAATGCAGCGACTTGGAGGAACCCAGATACTTGGCGACTTACTCTTCCACAACTCACAAATATTCTTAACGAACGTAACAAAGTTCGCAACTATGACTTTAAGTTTGATTTCCTGTCAAATCTGCCAGAAGATATTCAGTAAGCTCTGAAGAATCAAGGGAGATATTCTCCTCCTTCTTGATATTTTACTTCTGGGCTAAACGGAACTTAGCCTTACAGGAAGAAGTTCCGTTTAGCCCAGAAGTAATCATACTCTCATAACTTTTTAGGATATTATTATAATCTCATACTTCCCTGTTAGTATTGCTGCAGGAAGAGCGATACAGATTGGAAGTGAAACCAGAAATAAAAACTCCGTCATGGCGAATAACGTCCCAGTAGTTACAAGGGTCTTCGCCAAAGCCCCCAAGCTTCGCACCTTGTAAATTGACTCTAGTAAAATTAACCGAGCTTATGTCGCATCTACTGCTGTTAAATCCTCTCAAGTCACAGTCAAAAAACCTACTGTATTCCAAATGACTTGAGGTGATTTTAGCTTCCCTGAAGTTACAGTACCAAAATTGAGCCGACCCTAACTCGCACCTATGCAAATTGAGTCGGCTCAAATTAACGTAGTTAAATTGAGCACCAGTCAGGTCAATATTTTGCAGTTCAACCCCGCTCAAGTCTGCATACTCCAAAATGATGTTTCTAAAATCTCGATCGCCAGTAGCATAGCGTCTGAGTAATTCTTCTACAGTTATTCTTTCTTTTTCCATAACTCAACTCCTGTATCTATTTACACAATCAACAATAGCACTTTTTTTAATGCTCTATATCCCGACCGCATAACTCATGCAACGGCTTGGAGAAATCCTGATACTTAGAGAGTTACTCTCCTAGAACTCACAGGTATTCTTAACAAACGCAACCGAGAGCGCGATTATAATTTTAATTTTGACTTTCTGTCAAATCTGCCATAAAATATTTCAGATTCTCAACAACCGCCGACTACACAGCCCCCAACAGCCCCATTAATTCCAGCCACATCTAACCCAGTTTCACCTGACACTAATATCAGCGCAGAAGTCTAATCAACCGATTTACAAAACCCAGTACAAACCGCGACTCAATCTTTAACAGACAAACAGAATGATTCAGGAAAAGTTGACCCCCTAGCATTTTTTGGCATCATTGACCCCCAGGGAAACATCGGTCAGTTAATCGACCCGGACAAATTCGTTACCACCCCGGCCTTTACCGTAACTCGCGACATATCTTCAGTGCAGGTGGTAGCAATCCCCAAGGTGGGACTTCCCGTCGTAACAGAGGTAGGCGTGCAGCGAAACGACGACGGCACTGCCACTTTCAAGGCAGCTTTGAATATGCCAGCCCCAACCACCTCTGACCCCACAGCCCCTCCTGTCCTCCAAAAGGCTGAGCTGAAATTCAAGGATGATTCCGGTCAAGCATTTGAGAACAATGAGCCCCTCTTATTTCTGACCGGGGGCAACATTCTGGTCAACAACGCCAGCGACTCCAAAGGCAGTAACTTTGAAGATTTGACAGTTAAATTCTATGCAGGCAACTCTATGTATGAGGGCACTGTAGTACCGACACGCAGCCGCTCTCTTGGGGGCAATCAGTATGAAGTAGCAGTTAAAGTGCCTGATACAGTAGTGCTGGGCGCTTCAGGCGTCGTGCTCGAGAGGAAGCAGAACCAGATCGTCGAGCAAAAAGGCGTTACACCAGTATACAAAGAAATCCAGTACCACAGCAATCCAATTCGGCTGCCACAGGGGGCAGAGTACGTCTTTGCAGCCTTGGGCGGTTCTGACCGAGTAGCGGTTCTCAACGGTAAAAACCCCGAATCAGTGGTTGATACTACAAACAGCAAAGACTTGCTGTTGGCTCAAATTCCTGTGGGGACTAGCAGTGTCACAGATTGGGCAGAATCAACAGCCGTGACTAGCGACGGAAATCGCGTTTACGCAACCTTGAGGAATTCAGGTCAAGTGGCATTGGTCGATGCAATGGTACTGCGACAGGTAGATACTCAGCCAAATACCCCAGGCGTCAATCCCATTGTCCTGCCGGCGGGCGCTAGACCCAAGTCAATAGTCATCAGTCCTAGAGACGATTATGCTTACATTGGCGACTTAAATCAAGCGAAAATTTACGTCCTTGACATCAACCCTAACTCGGCAACTTATCACAAAGTAGTTGAGACTATTAACGTCACTTCACCATTAGGATTGAGTCAGTTGGCAATTAGTAGTGACGGGCGGCGGCTGTTCGGCACGGGTTCTGATAATAATGAGCAAGTGCCTAATCGTCGGATTTATGCAATCAATATTGACTCGAAGGATCGACCGAAGGATGAAGATTCTAATCCTCGTAAGTGGCATCAACAAATCGGAGTTATTCCTACTATTTCGGAGACCGAGGGAATATCAGCTACGAATGAGCCGACGAAAATGGTGTTCACAAACGGATTGAATCGGAGTAATCCTGACCAGAATAATGACGCGCCTGGTTTTGGGGTGTTGGAAATTACTTCGGACGATCCTCTTAACTTTACTGCTTCTGTGAGTTATGCCCCTTTAAGTTTGGGTTTTCCTACTGATTATTTTGATGTGAATGAGGGGGTATCTGTCACTGTAACGCGGGATGGGCGGTATGGGTTTGTGGCTGGTCGCAATTCTGGAAGTCTTGGCCCTTCTGCAGATGTGCGTTCTGGGGGAAATATTGGGATTATTAAAGACCCCTTGGGGCCAAATCCTCAATTAATCGGTGCTACCAGACCGATTCCAGAGGCTCTTACTAACGATTTAGTGCTTTCTAATGACAACAAATACCTTTATGGCTCTTATCCTTCTCTGACTGGTAGCGGGAGCGTGTATGCTTTCGATGTTGAGGAAATTATTAAAACTCTGGACAATCCCGGTCAATTCAAAATTGATAGTCTTGACAGGGGTGTTAAGTCTCCTTTCTTCAATGCTACTACGGCGAGGTCTGTGACTGCGGCTGATTTCACAAGGGTTCCTATTGATGATATCAATCCGGCGGTTAGTATTGCTGCTGACTATGGGATTACTAAGGAGAATCGACCTGCTAATCAGTTTACTTATGGGGTGCTGCCGGGGACAACACGCGCACCAGTCGGTACTGGAGGCAATTTACGGGATTTGAGTTCTGCACCGACTGATTGGCTGGATTTGAAGGGGCCTGGTACAACTACAAGTGACCTGACTCCGACTTTTCAATGGCAGTTTTCTCCTGGTTGGGAGGATGTGAAAGAAGTTAATCTTTTTGTCAGTACCTTCGAGCAAGGGAAGGGCTTATTGCCTCGGGATAAGGTTGTCAATTTATCAGATTCGGCACTCCTTCCCGGATTCTCGGAAACACAAAAGCGTCAACTTCTTTCTAAGCCTTGGAACGGTTATGACGATTTCAATCCCAACCGAATTCTGACGGCGACTTGGAAGAAAGATACTAACAAGTGGTACGGCCATGACGGGATTACGCCTCTTAACCAACCTTTAAATGACCCCGCAAATACTAGCACTAACTTCACGCTACCTCAGAGTCTTACTGCGGGGCAGAACTACAACTTTGCTGTAGAAGCTGTGAGTAATAGCGGCGCTGTGACCAAAGATTTGGGGCAGTTTAAAACCCTACCTCCTGATAGCAACAGTCCTTTCAGCAGTGTCAGCGTGTTGACTCATGGTTTTACACTTTTGCCTAACCAGTCTGGGATTCCTGATTCCTTTTTCCAAATGGCCAACAAAATTGCCACTGTTAGCGGTAATACACCGGAAAACAGCGGGTTAATTATGCGCTACGACAAGCCTACAGGTAACTGGATTCCTATAGATATACAGGGACGGGTGATAACTAATTTGACCGAGGGGCTTAACACCAGCGAACCTAATTATTTATCAACTTTGGCAAATAACTTAAAAGCCGGGGTAGTTATAGATGGAAAGGAGATTAAATACCTCAACCAGAACAAACCGTTAGTGTTGCTGACAGAATGGTCGTTGGACAGAGAATCAGTCATTCCTGACGTTGGCTTTTCTGAGGGTGCGGCTGATGCTTTATTTGCTTCTCTGGTGCAGTTGGATCTGGCATTAGGGGGTAAGGTTGGAGAGTATCAAGGCAATCAATTAAACCGGTTGTACAACAGCGAAGGGAAGCTGATTCGCCAGCAGGGGGATTTGTTCAATTCGCCACTACATTTCATGGGCTTCAGTCGAGGGACGGTTGTCAATAGCGAAATTGTACAGCGTTTAGGGACTTTCTTCCCCCAAGCGGGCGGCAAATCTATGGCTGACCGAGACCTCCAAATGACAACAATTGACCCGCACGATTTCTACCAACCTAGTTTGAATTTACAATTACCTGGCTTTATCAGCACAAATTTCAGCGATTTCTACGAACCCAAAATTCAGGTTTGGAATAATGTTACGTTTGCTGATAACTATTATCAGACTGTGGCTGACCCGAATGGTGGTACTGCTACTCCTAATGGTCGTTCTTTGAGTCTACTTCCACAAGAGGAGTTGGATAAGAATCCCAAACCTGCTGGACTGAATTTTCCTAAAGCTAATGGTGTTACTTTAGGGAAGGCAGACCGAGAGATTTTACTCGGTACTCGTGAGAAGGAACCAGGTCGTGAAAACAGTCGTATTGGGTTTACTAAGGATGATTTTGTAGGAGGGACGCACAAGCGAGCATTTGGATGGTATGCTGGGACGGTTGATTTAGACCTGGAGGAAGTTTTACTTCAGTATCCTCATGTGGAGGCTTCTGAGAAGCCTCAAGCAGTTAACGATATGTTGGGTAAAATGGGTTTACCCGAATTGTTCGATCCGAATTTCCCGGCTGCTAAACCTTGGTATGATAATGGCAATGGTGAAGGGGTTGGTGAGGGTTGGTTTTATTCTGTTTTGGGTGGAGGTAAAGACCGACGGACGTTGAGTTCTGTTGGGCGCGTTCCGGTGAGTTTTGATAATACTCTTTCTGCTGGTATGCGGGGGGATTATGCGGTTCCTACTCTGTTTAATGGGAATTTTGACCAGTTTATTCCTAATAAGAGTGGGGCTGAAGAATTTGGTCGGAATACTATCTCTAAGGAAATTCCTGGGTGGTCTTTTCATAATAGTGCCACATCAACTTTGGTGTCACCTATCAACAACCTTGTAGAGTGGAATGAGATAGCTCAACAATCTCCCAATTTTTCCAATTACTTGAGCTTATTAGGTATTAACTCTCAAGCTCAAGATTATCAACCCAATTATGCTCTGAAGTTAAAAGGTGGTGAAAGCATCTCCCATAATCGCTTTATGCTAAATGATTGGGGAAATTTGCGGTTTGATATTCACGCTCCCAGCAGAAGTGGAATACTCAATGTAAAACTTGAAGTAGAAGGAGTAAACATACCAATAAAGAGAATAAATCTAGCTCAGGATTCCGTTACTGTAGCTGAGGCCAACAAAGAAGATGTCGATGAAATCAGAAAAATATATAGCCAGAATATCAATAGTATTGGATTTGGAAGAACAGGATTTGAAACTTTTCAGTTACCCTTGCAATTACTGGCTTACGAAGATTTCGCAAAATCTGTAGGAAAACCAGCTAAGCTGACGTTTAGCCTAGAAGGTGATGACAATGCAAATGTTATCATAGATAATGTATTTTTCAAGAGTCCACACCTCAAGCTTGGCAACCCTACTAACGCTAGATGGGATTTAACTCAAGAACAACCAACAAATTTACTGATTGAAAAACCAGGATATGTAGTATCCTACAATACTCAAACAAAACTTTCTAACTGGGTGAGTTGGCAAGTTAATAAATCGTGGACTGTACCATCTAGTACAAGAACAGACATCCAGTTCATAGCAGATCCTTTTTTGTCGCCCACTTCAGCAAATTCTAACCTGCCTCAAATTGATGGTACTATATTTCGGCAGCCTTGGGTAGGAATGGATAAAGGTCATTTAATTCCTGATCGAGACAGAAACAGAAACTCTAAAGATGCCATAGAAACCTATATGGGGACTAATTTAATTGCACAATCTATGGACAATAATAGATTGTTTTCTACAAATCCATTGACTGCCTCTGCTTGGTTTAATATTGAACAAAAAGTACAGGATCGTGTTCAGCAAGGGCAAGAACTTTATATTATTGCCGGTGCTTTAGGAAATAATTGGACTACTCAGAAAAAAACTAATGTTCCAGCACTCTTAAATCAACTAACAAACAATGGTATTTTTATTAACAGAGGGAATACAAACCCCCAAAACTTTGAGAACAATATTCAGATTCCTGAATGGACCTGGAAAACAATTATGGCTTTGCCTAAACCAAATGCTGAAATTACCTCTGAAACACTTATGTTTACATTTATAACTCCTAACCGCTCAGAACCAGAATCTTGGCCTCAAGAACATCCTCTAAATCAACTCTTAGGGGGAAATCGTCAACCCATCGAAAGCCCTGAACAATGGAGAAACGTGGCAACTTGGCGAATTACCTTGCTACAACTTCAAACTCTTCTTAACAACAGGCCTATTCCCGGCTCGAATACACCTTTTGATTTTAGTTTTCTCTCAAATGTTACTGACAAAAGTGTACAAAAAAATCTTTTAGAAAAAGTCTAGATTTTCTGTTTTAGTTTTTGATTGAAGCAGTTTTACTGAGTTGGCTTTGGGGAAAAATAATGAGGATAAAATTTACGCAATTTATAACATTTTAAGATGTGGTAAGGGCGACAGGTCTTCACCCTTACTATATTTAGCGACCTTGCTTAAATCCCATCCTCATAACATTAAAACTCGCCATCTTTTTTGATATGAGTAGTTTTTTGATAGCAATCGCTACATCCAGCCATATATTCCCCATCTGGTAAAGTAACGTTATAGCAGAAAGGAGGTGACTGTCCATGATATAGGAATACACCGCCTTGGAAGCTAACTTCTATAAAACTGGTACAGGTTGCCTCGCCGAAAAGTTGCGCCTCTCTTAAATCAGAGTGAATAAACCTGGTATTAGTAAAATTGCCACCCTTTAAATTAGAACCTCTAAGGTCGCAATAAATAATTCGTGCCGAGTCCCAACTAAAAGGTTCCAGAATAGCATTACGCAAGTTAACTTGACTGAAATGAGCATAGGACAGATCCAGATTAGGTAGGTTAGCACCTTCTAAGTTAACTCGATGTAAGACTATTCCGGTAAATTCTCTCTGTCCATCTGCATAGCGTCTTTTGAATTCTTCACCACTTAAGCCTCGCTCCGAATCCATTTTTCGATTTCCAGAAGGCATAATAGTATGATGAAAAATTGTCGATTTATTAGTTTGAATATTATTTAACTTAGCATCAATTAAGTTAGCACCAATCAATTGAGCTGTGGTTAAATCAGCGCCTGTTAAATCAGCGCCTGTTAAATCAGCACCTGTTAGATCAGCTTGATGGAGATTAGCATCACTGAGATTGGCATTAATTAAGTTAGCATTCATTAAATATGAATCTGAAAGATTAACTTTTTTCAGGTTAGCACCAGTTAAGTTGGCATTAATCAGAAAATTTCTCATTAATAAAGAATCTTCTAAATTGGCACTACGTAAGTTGATGTCCGTTAGAAAAGTATCCATCAGACAGATGTTCCTTAAGTCAGCGCCAATAAAGTCTCTCTCACCAGCAGCATATCGTCCGATTAATTCTTCCGCATTCATAACTTTTACCCTTAATTTGTAATCGTTTTATAGTAATGTTTTCCATTCATCGATCCGTACAATTATCATTTCGGATCGTTCCATCTGGCATTATAGTATTGCACAAAGTAGCGTCTTCCCATTTTCCGCACAGATTGATTGTATTTGAGTCGTCATATTCAGGATCGGGTCTAGCTCCCATCAGATTAGCATTGCACAGATTTGAACCATCAAATGATGTTTCATCCATAATTGCACCACTAAAGTTAGCTCCAGTAAGATCGGAATTCCAAAACCCAGTTTGATGTAGTTTGGTATTACTTAGATTCGCGCCAATTAGAGTTGCTTTATGAAAACCAGCTTCACCGAGGTCTACATCGCTGAGGTCGGCTCCAGTGAGGTTAGTATTTTGGCAGTTGAGCCTAGATAAAAAACCATTTTTCAAATTAGCTCCACGCTCGGTTGGCATCAGTCACGTCAGCATAGTGCAAAGTTGCGTTTTCTAAGCAGGCATTACTTAGATTAGCTCCCGTCAAGTCAGCCCCTTGTAACCAAGCTCCTTTCAAGTTAGCACCACTAAAATTAGCCTTAATCAACTCAGCGCCATCCAAGTTAGCCTCGGTCAAGTTAGCCTCGGTCAAATTAGCGTCGCTCAAGTCAATACAATCCATGTTAGCATCGCTTAAGTTAGCACCACTCAAGTTAGCATTCATCAACTCAGCAGAAATCAAGTTAGCACCACTCAAGTTAGCATTCATCAACTCAGCACCACTCAAGTCAGCATCTGTTAAATTGGTCTTGGTGAGATTGATATCAATAAGCTTGCTTTTCTTCAAATTGGCATTGCTCAAGTCAACCTCAGCAAAGTCTCTCTCGCCATTGGCATATCTTCTAAGTAATTCTTCAGCATCCATAACTTTAACCCTTAATTTGTAATCGGTTGATAGTGTTAATAATACCGCTTTCCCAGTCAAGAATCTATTGGAAATACTTGGGATAGCCTTCCTTATTGAATGTCATCAGCTCAACAGACGGCACATCAACAGTAATGATAGCCCCCGGTGCCTTAAAGCAAGACACAACCGTCAGCATTGCCCCAGTCAACCAACAAAACTTCTCCCTACCGCTGCCGGCGGGATTTGAATTTGCAGGAGCCTTCAACTTAAACTTTGGCGATAACTCCCTGAATATACCCGCCCAGTTGGCAGTACCAGCACCCGCCGGATTAGCACCTGGAACGGATTAAGAAGGTTCCTTTTGAGCGCTTGCTATAAAAGAATGACTTAGGGATTTATTCCTCTGGTCAGTGAGTGGTTCAAATTCAACATTCACTGACCTTCTATTTCTCTAGCTATTTAGAAAATAGAAACTTTCGTGCAGGCATCAAAAACTTACATTTTCACCAATTCAGCATCTGTAAAATTACACCGAATAAAATTCGATTCTATTGCACCGGCTTTCCTAAAGCTAGCCTTGGTAAAATCGCAATCGATAAACGTACACCGTTGAATACACCCTCGATTCCAATTGGCTTTGGTAAAGTTGCATTGCTTGATGGTAGCTGGTCCTATACCTACCTCTCTTAAATCAGCACTGGTAAAATCAACGTCAATAAAGCTAGAAGTCTCTAAACCAGCCCCCTTGAGCTTTGCTTGTTTCAGAATCGTCCCTATGAATTCCGCATCATACGAGACAGCTCTTTCCAAAATAGCCCCACTCAAGTTAGTTTGATGCAGTCGAGCCGAGCTAAGGATAACTTCTCTGAGGTTAGCTCCGCTCAGGTTAGCTTCATTGAGCCTCCCCACCTGCAATATAGCTCCAGTCAAGTTGGCTCCACTCAAATTGGCCCCCATAAAATCAACGGCTTCTAGGTTAGCCCCTTCCAGATTAGTGCCGCTCAGGTTTATACCGCGCAGGTTGACTCCTCCAATTCTGGTGTTTTCTTCAGTTTGATATCGTTTGATTAACTCATCAGCGTAACGTCTACCCAAAAGAATTCCACTTAGGTCAAGACCTGCAAAGTCTCTTTCTCCAGCAGCATACCGTCCGATCAATTCTTCTGCATCCATAACTTTAATCCTTAATTTGTAACCGTCAACCGCCAACAATCAAATAGCTAAAACTGAGGTTTTGCCACCACCCCGTCGCAGAGACGCCGATCGTGATCGCTCACATTAGGATTAGTCCTCAAATAATCTCCCACCCAGTCACAGCCCCTCACCAGCAAATCGTCAAGATCCAAATTCCACAAAATCACCCGATTATCCCGGCCCGCAGAAGCCAGAACCTTCCCATCCGGGCTAAAACTCACACTCATCACACTATCCTTGTGACCCGTCAAAGTTTTCAGCAAAGTCCCGCTGCGACTCCACAGTTTCACCTTATGATCGTAACTACCCGAAGCCACCAACAAACCATCCGGGCTAAAAGCAACGCTAGTCACGCTGTCGCTAGAACCCTTCAGCAGCGTCGCCACCAAAGTCCCATCTACCTTCCACAATTTCACCGAATTGTCGTAACCAGCCGAAGCCAGCATTTTGCCATCAGGGCTAAAAGCAACCCCCAACACAAAACTGTTGTGAGCTCCTTCAAACGTTCTTAGCAAACGACCGTCCCGATTCCAGAGTTTGAGAGTACCATCATCGCTTGCAGAAGCCAGCATCGAGCCGTCGGGACTGAAAGTCACCCCAGTCACCCAGCCTGTGTGTCCCGTCAAAGTCTTAATCAGCCTGCCGTTTCTAGTCCAGAGTTTCACAGTCTTATCCTTGCTAGCCGTTGCCAGAACCTCGCTGTCGGGGCTAAAGCTCACGCTCATCACGCTGTCGGCGTGGCCGTCGAGAGTCAACAGCACAGAAGGCGAACACGGGAATAGCGGAGCCGAAGGACAAGGGAGAATATTATTCATGCCATCTTCTGTCAAACTCCAGACTTTCACCGTTTTGTCGTAACTCCCAGAAGCAAGTAGCTGGCCGTCGGGGCTGAAACTGACGCTGGCGACTCTCTGAGTGTGTCCTTCCAAGGTTTCCAGCAAAACTCCCGTGCGGCTCCAGAGTTTGATAGTGTTGTCCGTAGAAGCAGAAGCCAGCCTTTGGCCGTCGGGGCTAAAAGTAACGCCTTGCACCCGGTTTTGGTGTCCGTCGAGGGTTTTGAGCGGCACGTCATCGAGTCGCCACAGCCTGATAGTTTTGTCAAAACTTGCCGAAGCCAAGGTTTTGCCTTCCGGGCTAAAACTCACCTGAGTAACTCGATCGGCGTGTCCCTCAAAAGTTCTCAGTAAGCGACTCTCTGGTTTAATGTTGCTAGCATCGGTTGGGCGTTTGTCGCCAACACCAGCAAGATTCCAGAGTTTGACAGTCCCGTCTGCACTTCCAGAAGCAAGTGTTTGACCGTCGGGAGAGAAACTGACACCAAATACCCACTTGCTGTGTCCCCGCAAAGTTGTTAGCAGTTCACCTTTTTTGGCTTGTGTGGAATTTTCTGTTGGTGGGTGTTTGAGTGCAGCGATGCTCCAGATTTTCACCGTTTTATCTTCACCCGCACTGGCGATCGTTTCACCATCGGGGGAGAAACTGACGGTGTAAATTTTCGAGGGTTGTCTGTTTTCGCTGTGCCATAAATTAGCGATTAACTTACCGTCAGAACTCCACAGTTTCACACTACCGTCATCGCTCGCCACAGCGATTATTTTGCCGTCGCGGCTGAAGCTTAGCCAATTTACGGGAGCAAATTGTTCGATCGTTCGCAGCAGCGTGCCGTCGGTTTTCCAAAGTTTGATAGTTTTATCAGTAGAGCCAGTGGCGATCGTTTGACCGTCAGAACTAAAAGCAACGCTGGTAACGCTATTAGTATGCCCTTTGAAAGTAGCTAACAAACGGCCGTCAGTTTGCCAAATTTTGACAGTTTTATCTAAACTTGCCGACGCTATGGTTTTGTTGTCGGGACTGAACGCGACACAGGAGACACTGTTAGTGTGGTCTTTGAAAGTTGCCAGCAAACTGCCGTCGCGCCGCCAAAGTTTGACGGTTTTATCTACACTGGAAGAAGCTATTGTCTCGCCGTCTGGACTGAAGCTAAGACCCCAAACTACATCGCCGTGTCCTTCCAAGCGGTTGCGTTCTTTGACTCCATAAACTGCCTGCTGGAGGGCTGCAGAAATCAGGATTTCGGTGTCTTTGAGAGTATACATTTGTTGGGAGTGTTCGATCTGTTTCCACTTTTTACCAGCTCTCAAACTTTCCATCATGGCGTCAAATTTGTTATTTGAGAAATAAAGTGCTTCCGAAGCTGCTGTCAGGGTACTGATTTCGGCTCGCTGAGTTTGAGCGACAGCTAGCTGTTTTTGACCCACGGCCCGCCACCAAAAATTTACGGCTGCGATGGTGGAACTGGTGAGCAGCATGACGCCGATCACTGCTACTCCCAGCAGTTGTTTGAGAAAAGTATTGGCTCGGTAGAGCTGTGCTTGACTCATCTTTTTGTCCGCTTCTGCTTTGTGGAGTCTCGCTTCTAAGCCGAATCTTTGGCGAATCGGTCGCACTAAATAGTCGTGTACCAATTGATAGCGGTCTTCGGGCGCTTCCCGTAGCAAAAATAGCAAACCGTGACCAACTAAAATGTCTAAAATTAAGTCCAGGTTGTCGGTTTTCTTGGGTCGGCTTTCAGGGTATGCAGCGAACTGTCGCGGTAGGGAAATTCGGTTTCTGCCGATCGCCGATAATTCGGTTTCGCGGGCATCGGCTGGCTGCGGGCCTGTAACTAACGAGAGTTCGTGTTTGGTTTTTATCAGTCTTACGCCTCTTTCATCTGTCAGGGAAAACAAGATTTTCCAAGCTGCGTCTTCGTTAACGGGCCCGCAGTCAGAGATGACTCTTTCGAGCGATCGTTTCACTAATTCCGCTTTGGGATTGTCCCCCAATTGCTGGTATTGTGCTAGACTGGTAATATCTTCTTCTTGCAGTTGCGC
Source organism: Microcoleus sp. AT8-B5 (assembly GCF_036705565.1). Lineage (NCBI taxonomy): Bacteria > Bacillati > Cyanobacteriota > Cyanophyceae > Oscillatoriales > Microcoleaceae > Microcoleus > Microcoleus sp. AT8-B5. The sequence continues at coordinate 108,815 of NZ_JAUBUY010000012.1, read as the reverse complement.
TCCTACTACCTGCAATTCAATTGGTCGCACTTCTTGCAGTTCGTCTGCTAAATCTTCTACGAAGGCATCGATCAGTGCCGGCTCTAAATAAAATTCCGCCCGTTCTGTTAAGTGTCCAATGACAGCCCGCGCGTCTTTGATAGAAAAACTCCGCAGTTGGTAGCGGATGCTTTTGTCGAGAATATTATTGTTAATAGCATCAAGATTTGGGAAGCGATCGCAATCTAGTAAGTAGTGCAAATAATCTTCGCGCAAGCACAGAATTATCTTGACATAAGGCAAGTTCAAAAACAAACGCAAAAAATTATAAAAAAGTTGTCTTTGTGCCACAGAAGTTGAAACAAAGAAAAACTCTTCAAATTGATCGAAAATCAGCACAGTTAACAAATTATTTGTGGCATTTTCGCGCAACTGTTCTATAATAAAAGAAGAGACTTCCGAGCTGCGAGCAGGAATAACCGAGCAACTTCTTTTGTGGATTTCCTGTACTCCTTTCGAGATTAATTTACTTTCCTCTTCGGCTTGTTTGTCGTACAGTGCGCTGTTCAAAGCATTTTCTAACTCCACCAGCCAGTCGGTGTAAACTTTGACTACTACGGGCAATGTATCCCGCGCACCCGGAGTAATATTTTTCAAAGCTGGTACTAAGCCTGCATTGACTAGAGAACTTTTCCCGACTCCGCTGGGCCCGTGAATAATAGTTAATTTATGGTCGTCCCTGCTAATTCTTTCTAGCAAGCTATTGATATCTGTTTGGCGCGAATAAGCCGTCATGGAGGCTGCAATGGCAGCTTGGTTTTGAGCTGAGGGGCCTGAAGGATTGACTGCTTGGCGCTGCTGCTGCAATTGGCTGGCTCCAATAAAAGCTCTAAATCCGTATTGATATTCGATCGAACGCTGGGTTTTTTTAATCCGAAACGCTTTAAGATACTCTCCCTGCTCGAAATAAACCGCTTGCAATTCCGTCAAAATATCGATGTAAAGTCGGGGGTCGTACTTCGGCTCGCTTTGAGATTGAGCCAACTCCAAAGAATGAACCGCCGCTTCCCACTGCCCTAGCTGTCGCAAACTTCGGGCTAAAAGTAAAAGATACGAACTCCTGTCGGATTTAGGATGTTGGATTTTAGATTTGGGTTCGTTACTTAACTCGTTAGGGCCCACAAATTCTGGATAATTTCCCTCAAACCCCAATCTCAAATCTTCAATCAGCAATCTCAAATCATTAGGCGTTTGATCCAAAATCGCCAAAGCCAACTCGGCTAGCTGGCGGGCTTGACTCCACCTCGACTCTTGCAGGGCAACTTCAGCCAAAAAGCCGTAATCTTGAGCTAGTTGGCTGGGAGTACCGTAAGTGAAGTGCAACTGCAAAGAATTTTCAGCTAATGCTTGCAACTCTCCCCAAGCTTTCAAGCGCTGCAGCACTTCTCCGAGGTGTGCTGTCACCTCAGCTACCAATTCCGGGCGTGAGGCAAGGGAGAAAGCGTTTCTAGATTTTTCCAGGCTAATCCAAGCTTGTTCCCAGTGCTGGCGGTTGGCTACCGGGTTTCTGGCTGCTTGCAAGCGGTGACACAGGGCTATGTGAAACAGCACTATGCCTTCTCTCTCTAAAAATAAAATTTTGGGGACAGGATTCGACAAGGAGGAGAAGGTTTCTGGGTTTTCGGAATGTTCCAAGTTGCCGGTTTGCTGCTGCCAAAATACTAAACTTTCTTGGTAATGAATTAAGGCAGTTTCGGTTTGGTCGCTGACATAGTAATCTCTACCGAGAACGAATTCCAGGCTGGCTTTGAGGGCGGGTTCTAATTCTTCACCGCGATTTTGTAAATCTCTTAAAGCTAATTCTAGTTCTCGGCGTGGCAAAGAGCCGATCGCCAAATCGAAGGTATTGCCGGGACTCAATGGCGAATAGGAGTGGATATCTGATTGTCGTCGGTTTTGGGGCCGTGAGTTAAAAGTTAGAAAGCGTTCTCCGGGGCTGATTTCGCGCTCCAGGCCGCGTTTTTCGGACGGGGTTTCGCAGGTCTCACAATTAGTGATGGTGCTGAGGTTGCTGCTGGCGAGTTCTTGATGGAGTTCGCCTATTTTAAATATAGTATCAGCCCGCCTAGCGAGGAAATTAATTAATTCGTCAACGCCCATTTCAAATTTAATTGTGGCGGCGGCCCAACTTTTGAAATCCGGGGCCAGACGAATCATTTTGGTGACGATATCATCTGTTACCCACAAGATCACTGGGCAGGAAAAATTTTTGCGAAATTCGTCTCGCACTTGATTGGTAGAAGCCATCAGTTCGTCGATCGCTACTACTGTTTCTAAACCGAATACCATCAAAGCCGAGGCGGCATCCACAGGCGAGTACCCCTCCTGGAAAGAGCTTGAGAGCAGGGTAGTGTAGAGGGTTTTGACTGAAGCTGGCAGGACGATATCTTGAATTGGAACTGGGGACACTTCTCGCAGCCGCTGCGCTATTTGCTGCCGCAACTGCTCGTAGTTGCAGCGCACCAAAATTAGCGAGAATTGGTGTTGAGACATTGTGATTGACCTGACCAGAGTTTTGAGCGAGCGCTCGTTGTAGTTTGCAGTTTCTTGTACCTTAATTAGATCGGTCATGCGTGCACCTCTTTTGCATTAATCAATTACCTAACGCTCGCCAATCGTGACTGAAAGCGTCTCTACTTAGACATCCCCGTCTCTGTCTGACGCTTTATCTCTGTATAAATACGTAGTTTTCCGTACTTGTCCTATCAATACTTACATATTTATTAGATCCAATGTAAAGATATCATACCTCTCAATCTCAGAGAATGCTAGACTTGCGAATAAAAATTTAAGGTTATCTTAGATTTTTTGATTAAGCGATATATAAAGGACTACAGATCATAAATAGCCAAGTGCTTAGTTCACGATCATACCGACGGCTAGCTATTAGTAAACAACTTCGATATATCTGTAGCAGGCATTTAGCATAACAGCAAAAAAAATGTACTCCGGTATGGGATTATGTGAAATTAAGAGCAACAGCTAAAAACAGACATAGGGGGTCTGACATTGCAGATATGAGAGTTGAGAGTGGGCAAAGTCCTTAGTGGTGGCAAAGTTTTACAGGACAATAAAATACACCGCCTATAGCCAGCATTCAACAGAAATTAGCCAGTGGAAAAAACCGCTGACTGATTTCTGTATTGGATGGTAAGATTTCGGAGTTTTGAGCGATGAATTTTTAGTTAAATTCTTTCTAAATCCCTCGTATTTAAGGGTTTTTAGAGTCACGAAGCTATCTCAAAAATCCCAACTATTTTGGCTCACTGCGCTGCAGCCACTCCTTATATTTTCGGGTTTCTGCTAGGGCTGGATTAATCCCAAACCAACGACCTTCTTGATCGCGGTATTCAAAGACAAACATACTTCGCAACAAAATTTGAGACTCTTCTTCGCCTGTTACACTTTGTCGGTTGACAACTTGAAACAGTAATTCCCATTCCATGTCATTGATGGCTCCCAAAAGGTCATCGCGATATTCTTGAATGACGCTTTCGAGGCATTCGCGAGAGAAGGGAGGGTCTTCGTGCTGCAAACAGCTATACAAAAGCATCAGTAGATTGCGAACATGACCGCCACTAATCCGACAAAGCCTGTCTAAAGTTTCGGGAGAGTCAAACACCTGGGAAATCAAATCAATGCGTTGATGGGGAGCAACTGCGGGGAAAGCTCTGGCTAATACTAGCTGGCGCAGCAGTGCCATTCCTTCGAGGTGGTCTTCGCCCGATCGCACTTGCACTGGTACCATGGGCATCACCTTGGGCTTGACTCCAAATCGACTGGCGAGGCGGCCGAAGTCGTTGGAAAAAATCAAAGTCAAGGGAATCGTGTAGACAACATGGCAATTAAGTTTTTTCAACTGTTCGCCCCGGTCTAAAAACAGGTATTCTGGCTGTGTGCGTCCGCTGGGTTTGAGGGAGGCGTCGAGGCGATCGAGGTTGTCAACGATGACTGCGAGCCCTTTTTTACCTTGCTGCTTGAGTTCGGCGTTAGCTTTGTTGAGGAGTTCTTCGTTGATCGACTGCAAGATGCTGTTGGTGCGGGGTTCGAGATATTGCCTGAGTTGCGATCGCAGTTTGGGAGAGTCTTTAGTTTTAGCAGTCACTCTAGCAATGCCTACAGATAACTCGGCTTCCGCTGACAAATCTATGGGAGTCTGCAAAAATTCTGCCACTTCTGCAAACAGATTGGTAAAATAGCTCGGTCTGAGTTTAATTTTAGCCGATTCCATAGTTTCGCTAACTTGGCGGGCAATGCTCAGCAAAATATCGCTGATATCTACATCCCCCATGTCTAAGTCTTGGGAAGACTCGAAGTAGACGACGCAAAAACCCTCTTGCTCTAACTCAGCTTTTAGTCGAAACAATTCCGTAGATTTGCCACACCCGATATGCCCTGTAAATAGCTGACAGGTTGGCTCATTGGGGGAGATGCGGGTAATGGTTCGCTGTAAAGATTCAATGATTTTGCCGCCACGCACGGAACCAAAATCAATGTAGTATTGATAATCCCCTGGGTCTCCCGCAACAAGGGTCTTGCTGGGGTTGCAGGCTTTATAGAATCTGTCTAATTCGAGTGCGATCACAATTGAAGCCGAATAAAAGTTAAAAAGTTAATCGAAAGTCTAAACTTTCTTTACTTGAGTTTAGTTTGATTTGTAACCTTTTGCCCTGTGGGGTAATGCCCTAAATACCCAAAGAACCTTGAGCTGGTAAGGGGTTTTCCCGGCGCTGGAATTGGGAATTTTTAATTAATAATTTTTTATTACTTAGCGGGATCAGTGATATTACTGATATTGCCCGGAGGATGGGTAAATTTGCGGATATCTGGTTAAATGGTAGGGGAAAACAGGGTTCGAGAGAGAAAGATTAAACAGTTTTGAATTTGTGCTAATCGTTAATTACTATATTGTCAAGAGGTAGATGGCTAGTTTTGGAGCGGTTTCTCAAACAGAGTTAGGGCGCAGGCGCCAAAAGTTGCGGCAGATCCGTCGCGCTCGATTGGCGGCTGTGGTGTGGCAAATGCTGGCAGCAAGCGCAATGGCTGGAGGTTTGTTGTGGTGGATTGCTCAGCCGGCTTGGTTGATTGCCCGATCGGAACAAGTGAAGGTGGAGGGCAATCAGTGGCTATCGGATAAGGCGGTGCGGTCTTTAGTGCCGCTGTCTTACCCGCAGTCGCTGTGGGGGATTCAACCGCAGGCCCTGGCCCAAAAGCTGGAGTCCACCGGGCCGATCGCCAAAGCGAAGGTGACTCGTAACTTGTTTCCACCGAGTTTGACTATAGAAGTGGCAGAACGCTTGCCCGTGGCGGTGGCGCAGCCGACGGCGGTGTTGAGATCGAACAGTGACAAGGAAAAAGTGGGGTGGCTGGACGCTCGCGGAGGTTGGATGCCGTCGGATAGTTATACTGCTGTACGATCGCACAATAGTTCGATCGGGCCCGGCAGCATTGCGGGACCTCCGCCTCAGCGTTCTTTGCCAACTTTAAAAGTCATCGGGCCTTTGGAACAGTATCGCGCGTCTTGGCCGAAGTTTTACCAAGGACTCAGCGCCTTGACGGTGAAAGTGTTTGAGATTAATTGGCAAAACCCGAACAACTTGATCTTGAAAACAGAGATCGGTACCGTACACTTAGGGCCGTACAGTTCCAAGACTGCGGAGCAACTTAAGGTCTTAGACCGAATGCGACAATTGCCAAAACAGATAGATTCAAGCCTCATAGCCTACATTGACTTAAAAAATCCTGCGGAGCCGATCGTCCATTTGCCACAACTCCCCGGCAGTTTGGAGTCGGACTTAATTGCTAAATAGTTTGCTAAACTTATCTAAAGTTGATTGTTGAGAGGAATTTCCATGTTTGCCGTCAAGCGAGCGCTCAAATTGAATAATAGGGAAGCAACCTTGATGGCAAAACACGCAGGATTCCGGCGTGTAGTATTTAACATGGGATTGAGCTTGCGAGTCCAAATGTACGGTGAGGGCAATTTTTCAGACTCAAAGGTCATCAACGAAGTCAAGAAAGTTCTCACCAACCACGTCAAGAAACAACCTGAATGCGCTTGGATGAACCAGTTGTCTTCTCGTGTTTACCAAAACGCTTTGATTGACTTGAAAGATGCGTTCAGTCGGTATCGCTTGGGAAAAGCCGATCATCCGAAATTTGCCAGCCGCCGGGATGGGCAATCATTCACGGTTGATTCGTCTAATGGAAAAGTTTTACTAACTGCTGGCAACACCATTAAGATTCCCACGCAGGGAACTTTTCGACTTCACGAGCCACTGGAATGCGGTTTTGTCTCTCAAACTTTTACCATTTCACAAGAAGGAAATCGCTGGTTCGTCTCTTTCTGTGTTGATGCGGAACTTTTACCAATTCAACAACCCGAAAGCTCTGTAGGGATTGACGTGGGTATTAAATATTTTGCTACCCTGTCAAACAGTCAAGTGTTTGATGCACCAAAGCCATTAAAGCAAGCGAAAACCAAGCTTGCACGGTTGCAGCGCAAGGCATCAAGACAAATAAAAGCCTCAAACAATCAGCGCAAAACTTACAACAAGCTCGGCAGACTTCACGCACGAATAGCTTGCATTCGCAAAGATTTCCTTCAAAAGTTAACGACTTATTTAGCTAAAACTTTCAAGTCAATCAATATAGAAGACTTGAACGTAAGCGGAATAATGGCAAATCACAAGTTGGCTGGGGCAATATCCGACTTAGGGTTTTACGAATTCAGGGGGCAGCTAAATTATAAGTGCAAAATGTATGGAGCGAATTTAGTGCTGGTAGATCGATGGTTCCCCAGTTCTAAGACTTGTGCGAATTGCGGGCATAAAAAAGATATGCCACTAAGCGTTCGGACTTATGATTGTCCTGCTTGTGGCTCCTCAATAGATCGCGATCTCAATGCCAGTTTAAATATTTTAAATTGGGAACCCAAGGCTATTGGGGGATAGCCTGCTTATCTTGGGATGGCCGACCACCCAACAGCGCAGGAAGTCAACTCCGAATTGCAGCTAAAGGTGGCTTTAGCAAAGTTTGGGTAAGTTTGACAAAGCAGAGTTCCACTCCCGCACCCACTCGCGCCCAGAATTGATCCTCTGTCAACAGAAGGTAGAAGGTATCGATCGACAGGCAGAATTTTTGCCCATCAGGATCGATAGGGCTTCAAATCAGCACAGTTTTTGGATAGCGCTCCGCGTCTGGGCCTAGTATCCATTTTTTTCCTTCTGACGCAGCTTACAACTGCCTTAATCCGGTCAAGTACCTGGATGGCGTCAAGCGAGGTCTGGGCTAGCGAGGTCGGCCAAATCCGAGATTGCTAACATTAAGCATCGATCTGTGTTAGTTTTTCGCGCAACTTAGCCTATAGTTGATTGTGAATTGGCGTTTAGTTAACAAGCTCTAATCTACCATCCCCGACTCTAATGAAGCTTAATAATAGACAGGGGTCTGACCAAGACAGTCCCCCTTCGGAAGAAGTAAAAAATTTTCCGGTGGCAGCAGATTCCGCCAATCCCTTTAGACGCAAGTCTGGTTATGTAAATGTAGATAGTATTGATATCGATCCTATGGTCAATCCCAAAGACATAATGCCCAGCAGTGCCGCCAAAATCAAAGTAATTGGCGTCGGCGGTGGTGGGGGCAACGCCGTTAACCGGATGATTGCTAGCGAGGTTTCTGGTGTCGAGTTTTGGTGCGTGAATACAGATTCCCAAGCTCTGGTTCTCTCAAATGCTCCGAAACGCTTGCAAGTCGGACAGAAGTTGACGCGCGGTTTGGGCGCGGGGGGCAATCCGGCGATCGGTCAAAAGGCTGCGGAGGAATCCCGCGATGAAGTTGCTAATGCTCTGAATCATGCGGATTTGGTATTTATCACGGCCGGTATGGGCGGTGGTACGGGCACGGGCGCGGCTCCGATCGTGGCTGAGGTCGCTAAGGAAATGGGCGCCTTAACTGTGGGCATAGTAACGCGGCCTTTTACGTTTGAGGGACGGCGGCGCACCAGCCAAGCTGAGGAAGGAATCGCGGCTTTGCAAACTCGGGTGGATACGCTGATCGTAATTCCTAACGACAAGCTGCTGTCTGTGATTTCGGAACAAATGCCGGTACAAGAGGCTTTTCGAGTTGCTGACGATATCCTGCGCCAAGGGGTTCAGGGTATTTCTGACATTATTACTATTCCCGGTTTGGTGAATGTTGACTTTGCTGACGTGCGGGCAGTAATGGCGGATGCGGGTTCGGCTTTGATGGGCATTGGCGTGGGTTCTGGCAAGTCGCGGGCTAGGGAGGCGGCGATGCAGGCTATTTCTTCGCCTCTGCTGGAAGCTTCGTCTATTGAGGGCGCTAGAGGTGTGGTGTTTAACATCACTGGCGGTACTGACATGACGCTGCACGAGGTGAATGCGGCGGCTGAGACGATTTACGAGGTTGTCGATCCGAATGCCAATATTATTTTTGGAGCGGTGATTGACGAGCGGCTTCAGGGCGAAATTAAGATTACTGTGATCGCTACTGGTTTTTCGGGGGAAGTTGCGTCGCCTCCGCCTCCGGGGCGCACGCAAAATGTTAATGCTCCTTGGCGGGCTGCAACTGTTCCGGTGACTCCTGCTCAACAGACGCCCGATCCGAAAGCGAAACCGCCGCAGGATTTGGGATTGGATATTCCTGAGTTTTTGCGTAACCGTCGTCCGCCAAGATGATTTTAGATTTTAGATTTTAGATTTTAGATTGGGGATTTGGCGATTGGGGATTTGGCGATTGGGGATTTGGCGATTGGGGATTTGGCAATATTGAATCTCCAATCTCCCATCTAAAAAATCGAAAATATCGAGCATCTAAAATCTAAAATCTAAAAAATCTAAAATCTAAAATCTAAAATCTAAAATTTCCAGGGTTTGGCCTGGTTCGGGTTCGAGGAGTTGGGTGGAGAGGCCGGATTTTGCTAGTAAATCGCGAAATTCGGGGATGCTGCCGATCGATCGCACTAACATTGGTAAAATGCCTGTGGCTCGGATGTCTCCCGTCGCTGTAGGCAGAAAAAACCGAGGTTTGAGAGTTTGGGCGAGCTTGAGGGCTTCCGAAGGCCCGATGATGACTTGTCCGAGGAATGGGAAGATTTGACCGATGACTGGGGCGATCGCTACGTCTACTGTGTCTATTTTCTGTTTAACTTTGTCTAATGGCGGCAGGTGCGGTTCGTAATAAAGTGTCTCGCCGCTGCTTAAATCTTTGAGCAAATAGCCGTTTTCTTCTTGTCCGGGCCCGATTTCGGCTCCGGGTACGGCAGTAATTTGTAACTTTTCTTTAAAATTTAACTCTTGCCAATTTGCTAAAGATGTGATATTAGTGTAGCCTAAACTGCTGAGGACTTTGGCGGCGGTGGGTGAGGCGATCGCGGGAATTGTGCGATCGAGTTGTTGGAGTGTTTGTTTGTGACAGTGGTCGTCTAATCCTTGGGAAATTAGGATGAGGTCGATCGGCGGTAAGCTGCTGGGAGTGAAGGCGACGGGGGTGTTGTGGTAGGCGGTGAACAGCCAGGGTTGACCGTAAAATACGAGGGGATCGACCAGCCAGGGATCTACGAGGATGGTTTGACCGGCGATGTGGAATATCCAAGAGTTGAGGTCGATTCGGGTGATTTTCACGGTTGTTTGCAATAATTCTTTACAATTGGTTTAATCATAGCTAATTTTGTTTGGGAATTTTAAGCCCTTCGGAAGCACAGGCGGGACGCCCGTGCCACGGGGAACCCAGATATTATTGGGATGTGTCTGTGTTTATCGGCGGTTGAAAAAAGATGATTAAATCGAAGATTCCTGTGGCTTTGACTGTGGCGGGTTCTGATAGTGGCGGCGGGGCGGGGATTCAGGCGGATTTGCGGACTTTTGCGTTTCACTGTGTGCACGGTACAAGTGCTTTGACTTGCGTGACGGCTCAAAATACTTTGGGGGTGATGCGAGTTGATGCTTTGTCTGCGGAGGCTGTGGCCGCTCAAATTGAGGCGGTGGTTGGGGATATTGGGGTGCAGGCTGTGAAAACTGGGATGCTGCTGAATCGGGAAATTATGGTGGCGGTGGCTTCACAGGTGGAAGCTTTGCGAATAGGGAATTTGGTTGTCGATCCGGTGATGGTTTCACGATCGGGCGATCGATTGATTGATGAGGGGGCGATCGCGTTTTTGCGGGATGTTTTGATTCCAATGGCTGCTGTCGTGACTCCGAATCGGTTTGAGGCTCAGATTTTGAGCGGTTTGGAGATTGTTTCTCTAGACGATATGCGATCGGCGGCGCAGCAGATTTATCGTTTGGGTGCGAAAGCTGTTTTGGTGAAAGGCGGCGGGATGGCGGGAGATTTGCGGGGGATTGATGTTTGGTTTGATGGTACGCGCTTGGATGTGTTGAAGACTGAGAATGTTGATACTGGGAATACTCACGGGACTGGTTGTACTTTGAGTGCTGCGATCGCTGCTAATTTGGCTTTGGGGAAAGATTTGTTTACAGCGGTGACATTAGCTAAGAATTATGTTACTACTGCTCTCAAATATGCTTTGGATATTGGGGAAGGCCAAGGCCCAGTAGGTCATTTTTTCCCCCTGTTACAGAAGTAATAAGTTATTTGTTACTTGTTGGAGTCTGCTAATAATATCAAATCCACGATTCATCAAAATTATTCCTCTCTCTTCTCTTCCTCTGTGTTCTCTGCGTACTCTGCGGTTAAATCATTCCGATCCAACCGGAATTGATATAACCAATCACATGAGTGAACCGCCAACAGTCAAAAATCAGTTAATTTCTTAATTTTTCAGGCGAAAGAGCGATCGCCACCAAGTCTTCAATTTTCTTAATATTTGGATCGCCCGCCAAATAACCAATCCCTCGGTGCAAGTGCAGGCGAAACTGTTTCGCTAGAGTTTCTTTTTCTGTGCCTAAATTGTCTTGGTGACACCGCTGCTTGAGGGCCATTATCAGGATATCAGCCATATCGCCGCCGAAGACATCCCAGCTTAATTCGACGTTGCTGTCGCTGGGAATTGGTACTGGCGATGGGATGCTGGGCTCGGCGAGCGATCGGCAAAATCCCCACCTGCATAGAATATTCCACTGATCGATTTTTGTCGATCGTTTCAGTTTTGATAGTTGGTCTTTGCCTGTTTGGGAGAGGCGGATGCGATCGACTGGTGGTTCCATGAGTTTGAGATTTTTTGGTATATTGTAAACAGTGTTAATGTTGGGGAAGCAAAGCCTCTAGATAACCCGAAATAATTAACATTTTTTTACACGGCGCGACTTGATTAAATCGGTTTTTTTTGGTATTCTTATTTTAGTAGGATTTATCCTTAATAATGGGATGGTGGCAAAAATAAAATTTTCGCAACCATCCCATTATGATATATATACTACCGCAACTCCCCAGCAAAGTCAAGGGGGTTGCGGCTATTTTTTTGCGCGAATTTTTAGTCCCAGAAGTAACCAGTTTCGACGGTGGTTTGGTGTTTGGCGGAGTCGTATTTGAGGAGGTAGCTGTGGGCGATCGCCTCTAATTCTTGGAGTTTTTCGTATTCTACTTTTCTAATTTCCGTGTCGGTAGAAAGCAGGATGACTTGGTGGCTGGCTGAGGGAAAATAGCGTTCCACTAGGTTGTTTCTGTGGGAGGAGTCGAGGCGGCCCAAGGGTGTGTCGATCGCCACTGGCAATTGTCTCCCGGATACTCTAGCCAATCCCCACAAAAAGGCGATCGCCAGCAATTGTTTTTCCCCGGCAGAAAGTCGGTGTTTGGGTACCGGTTTGCCTTCTGGATCGTAAATGGAGAGGCTAAATGTTTGAGTGTCGATCGCAACTCTGTGCACGAGGTCAGTTTTGTGCAACAGGTAGCGGAAACAGTCGGTAATTTCTATTTCGAGTTTGTTGAGTTTTTTGAGGGTAAGTTTTTCTTTAAAGAGTTTCAGGGTGGCTTGGGCTTTGGCGATCGAAGCGATGACGTGTTGGCTGTTTCTGATGGTGATGAATTCGCTGCTGTAGTTTTCTAGTTCTTTTTGGTTTTTGGCTAATTCTCTCTCTAATTCATCGACGCGGCGGTTGGCTGATTCCAAGGCGGCGGATGCGATAGCGACTGCTTTTTGGGCTTTCCTGACTTCTTCTTCTAGTTTTTCGTAGGCTTCGGGGGAAGCTGCGGCTGCGAGTTCTCTGTCTGTGAAGTCGATTTCTGATTCGATGTTTTTGATTTCTTCTATTTGGTCGCGGGCTAGAATTTGCTGGGCTTTGATTTGGTAGCTAAGGAGATTTTCTAGTTGCTGGATGCTGTTGTTGTCGGCGTTCATCCAGGGCGGGGCATCTGTTCCGGCTTGCTGTTCGAGTTCTTGGTTTTCTTGGCGGATGAAGTCTTGAATTTTATCTAACTGTTGGGGATTTAACGAGATTTCCGCGATATAGTTTAGAAGGCGATCGCTTCTTTGTTTGATAAGATTTTGGGCAATCTTTGCTTGCTGCTGGCTGGCTTCTGTTTCGGCTTGAGTTTTTGCTTCGCTTAGCAAGGGCGAAATTAGGGCTAGTGGTAGCGTATTTGATGCCAATTCCATCATGGTTTGACGGGTTTTTTCGGCCTTATTTCGGTAGTCATTTAGCTTGCTGTCTAGCTGACTGCGATCGGCGGCAATTTTCCCGCCTTGATAAATAAATTTGTCTGATGCTTGTTTCTGATTTTTTTGAGCTTTATCTAATTCGTTTTTAAAGCTAGCTTGTTCTTGCTTAGCTAAGTCTATTTCATCGGTAATTTCCTTAAAAGTTTGTTCGATTTTCTCTAAAGCAGCCAAGTCTTTTTTGCCAGCAATTTCTTTCCGCTTGCGGCCGGCTAATATTTCTAAATCGACGGCGAGGCGTTCTGCTAATTCTAAACCTAAAAGAGATTTAATCGCCCCGACGACAAAATCTGGCGGTGTTTCGAGTTCGGCGAGTTCTTTTACTTGTTCGCCGTCAAACAGAAATAGGTTGGATATTCCAACTGGCAAAAGGGTTTCGATGTATTCGTCCCAAGTGTTAGTAATTGCTTTGTCCGACCACCAATCGCTGACAATCTCGCTGTATATGAGAATGCTTAAGGTGTCTTTGATATCTAATTTTTTCCAGTATCTAACTATTTTAAATTGAGCTAATTTGTCATCTTGGACTTGTTCAAATGTTAGTTCGACGCGGGTATCTTCTAATGGGGGGGTGTGGCGGTTGACGCATTGATTGAGAAAGTCGCTGTAGCTTAAATTGCCTCTGGTAGAACATTGGGCGCGGCCACCGTAGAGGGCGAGGCGAATGCCGTCCATGAGGGTGGTTTTGCCGCCGCCATTCATGCCGCCAAATAAAATGACTGGGCAGGGATTTCCGTCTTTTTCGGGGCGGAGATTGATGGTTTGGGTGCCTGCATAGGGGCCGAAGTTTTTGAGGACGAGTTCGAGGAATTGCATTGTAGATGTTGTTGAGATGGGATGAAAGTTGGTGGGTGCGATCGGTGTATCCGACAGTCCGGGGT
>NZ_JAUBUY010000012.1:93233-95161 GCF_036705565.1 Microcoleus sp. AT8-B5 | reverse complement strand
CGATCTGTGAGTCCCCCAGTCCGACAGGGATTGAAATCCCTGTCTCATAGCTGAAGTCCTCTGAAGAGGACTGAAGTCCGGGCTCGTTTGATTTGGCATCCACAGTCGGTTTTAACCGACTTTCGCTATTAGACGGGGATTTCAATCCCCGGCGGGCTTGTGGGTAAGCCCGATCGACTCGATTGGTCGATCGGGGTCGATCTGTGAGTCCCCCAGTCCGACAGGGATTGAAATCCCTGTCTCATAGCTGAAGTCCTCTGAAGAGGACTGAAGTTTGTGACTGTTGAATCTGGGTTTTTAGTCGGTTTTAACCGACTTTCGCTCTCTCGACGGGGATTTCAATCCCCGGCGGATCTTTGGGTAAGCCCGATCGCCCCCAAAGTCCGAATAGCTGCATAGTCCGCGAGTCTGAGAGTCGGCCAATGTTTTTCAATTAATTCTCTGCCGAATTCGGGTGCCACCGAGTGGGTGGATGGTCTTGATCCGTGATTTGTTCTAAATGGGAATTGGTGGTTTTTTGCAAGTGATGTTCCTTTTGATTTATCACATAAGCGACTGCTGAGTCTAGTTGTTTTTGTCCTAAAGAAAATACTCCGTATCCTTCTTGCCATGAAAATTTATTGGGATTTTGCAAAGTTTGATTGAGATAACGGCTGCTGCTACCTTTAATATTTTTAACGAATTCAGCGATCGATTGTGTCGGAGGAATGGAAACTATTAAGTGGATGTGATTTTCTGTGCCGCCGATCGCATGAAGGATGCAATTGAGGGTGTCTGCTTTGCCGATGATATAAGAGTAAAGTTCGGTTTCTTTTGCGGGAGATATGAGAGGCTGTCGCTCTTTTGTTGCCCAAACTAAATGATAGTACAGCCGCCACATTGCCATAAAGATTTTTCCTCCTAATTGTTTAGGTTAATTTATCATTTTGTGACCAAATCCGAGAGTGCGATCGGGGTCGATCGGCGAGTCCGACGATCCGAGAGTCCCCCAGTACGACAGGGATTGAAATCCCTGTCTCATAGCTGAAGTCCTCTTGAAGAGGACTGAAATGGGCGATCGTTTGATTTGGTTCTTCAGTCGGTTTTAACCGACTTTTGCTATGAGACGGGGATTTCAATCCCCGGCGGGCTTGTGGGTAAGCCCAATCTTGCAGAGGACAATCGGGGTCGAGAGTGCGATCGGGGTCGAGAGTGCGAGTCCCCCAGTACGACAGGGATTGAAATCCCTGTCTCATAGCTGAAGTCCTCTTAAAGAGGACTGAAATCGGCGATCGTTTGATTTGGTTCTTCAGTCGGTTTTAACCGACTTTTGCTATTAGACGGGGATTTCAATCCCCGGCGGGCTTGTGGGTAAGCCCGATCGACTTGCAGAGGACAATCGGGGTCGAGAGTGCGATCGCGGTCGATCAGCCATTCCCACGATCCGACAGTCCGACAGGGATTGAAATCCCTGTCTCATAGCGAAAGTCCTCTTAAAGAGGACTGAAATCGGCGATCGTTTGATTTGGTTCTTCAGTCGGTTTTAACCGACTTTTGCTATTAGACGGGGATTTCAATCCCCGGCGGGCTTGTGGGTAAGCCCGATCGACTTGCAGAGGACAATCGGGGTCGAGAGTGCGATCGCGGTCGATCGGCCATTCCCACGATCCGACAGTCCGACAGGGATTGAAATCCCTGTCTCATAGCGAAAGTCCTCTTAAAGAGGACTGAAATCGGCGATCGTTTGATTTGGTTCTTCAGTCGGTTTTAACCGACTTTTGCTATTAGACGGGGATTTCAATCCCCGGCGGGCTTGTGGGTAAGCCCGATCGCCCCAAAGTGCGATCAAAAGGACTGAAATCGGCGATCGTTTGATTTGGTTCTTCAGTCGGTTTTAACCGACTTTCGCTATTAGACGGGGATTTCAATCCCCGGCGGACTTGTGGGTA
>NZ_JAUBUY010000012.1:19903-93133 GCF_036705565.1 Microcoleus sp. AT8-B5 | reverse complement strand
AGCCCGATCGCCCCAAAGCCCGATCGCCCCAAAGCCCGATCGCCCCAAAGCCCGATCGCCCCAAAGCCCGATCGCCCCAAAGCCCGATCGCCCGATCGACATTATTGACCTAATCTTTGCTATTTTCCTCTCCTGAATTGGGCGGTGAAAATTTAATATCCGCCCAAGATAGCTGTCTGCTTTGATTGCTGTTGCTTTCGAGTTCTTCTTTAAGTTTGGCAATATCAACGGTATCGTTTTTGGCGGAACTGTTGGTTTGGGCGATCGCATCTTTGAATTGCTGAATGTTTTCCGTCGGATTTGCTTTAATATCTTCCACCGCTTTTTTTAAATTGCGTTGATAGTGGGCGTTGCCAATCGCTTCATCCTTCGATCGCGAACTGGTTTCAAAGCATTTGTCCAAATCGGCGTAAATGCCTGTACGGCGGGGCTTGGTGTAGTATTGGCGTTCTGTATCAAGGAGTTTTGCCATCAATTCGAGGTGCATTTTGTCCTCGCTGCAAATCTCTTCGATCGCAGTCCATTCATCGCTACCGAGGAGTTTTCTTTCGGCGGCGGGACGGGAATCTTCAAAAGGTTCGCCCGTGACTTCTTCGTAAATCCGGGGTAAACTGTCGTCGAATTCATGCTTTTCTTCCAGCCAAATTCGGCGGATTTCGCTAAGTTCTTCTGGGGTAATTAAGGTGATGTCGCGCATTTCTAGGGGTGCGGTTTTGCGGATTTGGGTTTGTGCTTCCAGGACTCGTCTCAGCCAGTGTTCTCGCCAGAATTTGGTGTAGGGCCCTGGGATGGGTTCGACGGAGGTTGTGTCGTCGCCCATGTTGCGTTCAAACAGTTCTACTCTACCGTAAATGCGGCGGAAGTCTCTTTTATCGCGATCGTTTTTAATGTCTAATTCGTTGCGAATATCGAGAAGAGGCTGCATCCATTCTTTTTCCTCATCATTTTGAATCATTGCCTCCATAGATTTATCTTGGCTTACCATTGTGCAAACCCAGCAGCCAAAGCGAGAACTGCCGCAGCTAGGGGTAGAAGTATCGACAACTAAAGGACATTCATTGTCTGCTGTTGCACCTCGATACATGGTAAATAAATCTTTGTTGCTATTTTCCCAAGGATTAGGCCACTGATTCAGATAAATCCAGACTTCATCAGTTCGCCAATCTTCAATCGGACTATAAATTAGGGAATTAGGCAGACTAGGACTCTGATAAAGCAAAGACTTAATGGAACTAGAATTATTATTTAGACGGTCACTCATGCGACCTATTTCATGTTTCTCCATTGAAACAGCGCGTTTAATACTTTCAGCTTTGCGAGTACCCAATATAAGAATTACTTCTCCATTGATTCTCACCATATCACGAACAAACCGATTAGAAGGAAGGATTTTCAGGCGTTCAGTACACCAGCGAAATCCATGTCTCGGTGCTGGGTAGCCTTTTCCCATCAAGTTTACCCAGAAAGTATCTTTGACATCTGGATAAAGCATATAAGGTTCTATTGGTAGCTGTTGCTCTATAGCAGCAGACTTCATCTGTTTTAATGACTGACGTACCCAAGTAGAAACTATCGGGTTTTCTACAAGTGTATCTGTTGTGATTACATAGATTTTTTTTGTTCTTTTTTCAGGTGGCAATTCTGCTATCGCATACCAGATAAGCTGCACTACGCTAGTGCTGTCTTTTCCGCCGGAATATCCTAAAACCCAAGGTATATCATCTAAACAATATAACTCTTTAATTTCTTTACTTAATTTTTCTATTTCTGCCACTAACTCACTTACACTACGGGGTGGAAAGAGTGGTATTTGCATTGTTTCTGTCATGTCTTCAACCTCAGTTACTTCATTAAGCTCTAAATACATTCAGCCGATGCCATTCTAGCGATTCAAGTCTTGGTAAATCTTGGTCTGAAGCCGGCAGGAGAATAGTTTCACTATGAAAATCTTTCATACATCTGGCATTGGGGGATTCCTCTTCTAAGTCATCAGCGACGATAATTCTGTAATTATCATCTATAGCAAACCAACCCTGGTCAAAAGCCCAATGATGATTTTTACACAATGATATCCCATTATTAATTTGATTATCATAAAACTTTGAAAACGGCTTAATATGTGAGCCATCTACAATAGTTTGAGTGAGATTCCTGATGACTTTCAATCGACAAAATGCACACTTGTAATCATATGTATGTACTACTGCTTTCCTGAAAAAAGCATTTCTAACAGCAGATTTTGTTAAATAAAATTTTGGTTCTCCGTCAGCAATTCCTGCTGAGTCTGATAGTTCTCTTTCTGTCTGAGTAACTTTCTCAAAGTCTTGATTAACTTGCAAAATATCTCCAATATCGTCCCTATTTAATGAAAACCATGTCGCAATCAGTGTATCTATTAATTCCGATCTCGAATTTTGGTCTTGAAGTAAATTGAATAATTCATTATCCCAACTACCGTATTCTACAGCTTCTCTTAGCTTGTTAGTGGTCTTAGGCTTTGAACCATTAAATCCAGACTTTAATGTTTTATGCCAGAAACCATCGCCTTCCAAATGCCAAAATGGATAGTGCAAACCACGATTGTGAGATTCAGAACCTAAGATATCCCAATATTTATTAAAGGTTTTAATTAAGTCGTCTGAAACATAAATTCGATTCTCCCTAATTATTCCTTGAGCAATTAGATCGATGATTGATAATAGTAATATTGGCTTATGATTAGCTTGACCCCGTTGGCGTGTATTACTGACATTAAGAGCGGCAAAACGTTGTCGATAATACGCTAGATTTTTATTTTCGGAATTTTCTCCTGTAGTCATTTTCTCCTCCCGCTATGATTAAATAAAATCCGATATAAAATTTTACACTCTTTTCAACAAAAAGTTAAGCACCGCAAGGCACAACCATAACCCAGAAACTAGACAATTTAAGCAGTGTCAACAGACTAAAAAGTTATTTTATAGCCTAGACAGGTGATAATTATATCACTGTCCGCGTGCATCTGCGGTTCTCAAATCCATCCCATCCGCAAACTAAATATGTCCTACAGCGACTTCAAAACCATCGACCAAGCCGTCTCAACCCTGGATCTAACCGTTGAAGACATTCCCCACTTATTCAGCCAAATTACCCCCCTCGCACCTTCAGAACGCCTCACACAAACTCTAGACGAAGCTTTAGACTTAGCCTCAAGTATCAGCACGGAAAAAGCTCGATCGGAATTAATCATCACCCCCATTTTACTCGAAATACGGCGCACTTTTAACAACAAAATTGGCTATTTTTCCGGCAACACATTTAACGTAGAAGAGAGCAAAGGATTAACCGGGGCTTGTGACTTTCTCCTCAGCGCATCCAGCAATCAATCATTAGTTACAGCCCCAGTCTTGACATTGGTGGAAGCAAAAGACAACGATATTAGAATAGGATTGGGACAGTGTGCGGCTCAGATGGCAGCAGCTCAAATATTTAATGCGCGCAAAGGGCAAGAACAATCCGCAATTTATGGAGCAGTTTCAACTGGTACAAACTGGAAATTTCTAATTTTAGAAAATCAGTTGTTAAAAATTGATTTGACTGAATATTTTATTACTCAGCTAGACCAAATCTTGGGCATTCTTGCAGAACCATTCAGACGCTATTTTAATTAGCCTAGTTTTTGGCGGCTTTTTGGCGCTGCAATTACAAAGGTGGCACGGGCGTCCCGCCTGTGCTGTATCTACGCGCCTCCCGCCTGTGCTGCATTTGCGGTTTCCAAACCCAACCTCACCTTCAAATAATTAGTCATCCAACTAACACTCGCCCTTGACTTAGAAATCCCCCCTTTCAACAAAATCCCACCCTCCCAATCAGGATTAGAAATCGACCAATCAACCTGCTGCAAAAGGCTCAAACGTTCCTCCCAACTCTCAGGAAAAACCGACAGCAAAGCCGCCCCAACTTCCCCCAAACTCTCAAGCACAACACTGTGACAGTGCACGCAATCCCGGCGCATTTCCCCCGCCGCAACTTGCTTGTGCAGAACTAATTGCCAATCTTGAATAAAACTGCAAACCGCATTCCAATAACTAACCGCCCGTTGTATTTTTTGAGCAAGTTCTTCCTCTTTCTGTTCTTTTTTGGTGCGAGAACCAGAGGGTTTGGCCTGTTCGCTGCCCTCAATATTAGACAGCAAAGCCATGATAGCACGATCGATCGCACTCAGCGTAAACAATTTGTGCGATCGCCCGTTCAAACTCCCCCTCTCCATCTCAGTCAAACACCGGAAAACCTCAACCTGCTTAACAACCGCCTTCACCACAAAAGCGCGATCGTCCCGGTGGTTGTAAAGTAGACTTAGCGACGACTCCAAAGGAACTTGAAAATTGTTCAAATCAGCAAACATCTGCTGCGATTTTTCCAACCCAATATCGAGAAACAAAATCAGCGCCACCGTCTCATATCCCAACTGCGGATTTTCCCTCAAAGCCATCTCAAAAGCCGCCCGCCGATGCTGTCCGTCATTAATAGTAAACTTAGCATCCATCGGCACTCGCAAGCGACCGATTTTCCGTTCTTCTGCCTCATTTCCCACTGCTTCAAAAGTAATATCCGCATCAATCGAAGCAGCAATAGCCCCACAAGTATAACTTGTAGGATTCTTAACAAAATAATCAGCAATTTCGGGAATCCTAGCTTTGTTAAGCGCGCGTTTCGCCCGCAGAGACGGCGGCAAATCTTCAGATTCAAAGGGAAACAATTTCGGCAAAAAACGCACCGGACACATCGACACGTAATATTCGCGGCCCGCTTGAATTCCCCGAATTACCGGCAAAATGTATTCAAAGGAAGGAGTAGACATATGTTTTTGTTGTTGCAGGTGCGAAGTATGAAGAAATCAGGGGCAAGTGCCATCGTCAATTCACTCGCTTCCCCGATATTCCGCCGGGGGTTGAAACCCCCGTCTCATAGCGAAAGTCGGTTAAAACCGACTAAACATAAACCTCGAAATTGATTCATATTCAGTCCTCTTCAGAGGACTTTCGCTATGAGACAGGGGTTTCAACCCCTGGCGGGCCCCGATGGTGGCGGGGTTTCAACCCCTGGCGGGCCCCGATGGTGGCGGGTTTTCAACCCCTGGCGGGCCCCGATGGTGGCGGGGTTTCAACCCCTGGCGGGCCCCGATGGTGGCGGGTTTTCAACCCCTGGCGGACTCAGACGGTGGCGCGTGAGACCCAGACGCATCTGCATCAAGCCCGATCGCCCCTAAGCTATTGACAAATAAAACATTAAATGATATATAAGGTTGAATTTACTTAGTGTTTTAAGTATTTCACAAAAATTTTTAAAAAACAAGAGTTGACATAAAATTTAACCCATGATATTTTTGAAAAAATAACCTAATTATATAAAAACCGCCCATGACAACCAACCCAGCGGATGACCTCGCTATAAAAATTTTAGAAAAAGAAAATAGCGACAGACAGGAAATCGCACTTTTATTAGATAATTATTTAGGAAAGGACGATCGCATTTTCGTCCAAAAAACCCAGATGGGAAACAGCGAAGCATACATCGGTTCAGTCACCCTAGAATGGTTAGACTCTCGCGTCCGTTTCGCCTCCCAGATGCCGCTTTTCCGCCAAAAATTCGACCTCCAAACCAACAACATCGTCCGCGACGACGAAACCATTGACGAAATAATCCAGCGTCCCTTAGATTGGTCGCGCCAAGCCACCCTCACTCAATATTTAGCAGCCCGAAAATCGCACAAATTCCCCGCAGTTTTAGTAGTCGTCAGTCCCCCGTGGGTAGATAATCCTCTAGCCGAGGAATGGGATAAAAATGGCGTAGCAACCAAATCCGCGACTGAATTTACATCCTTTGATAAAAACGAGAACTTAGGGCTTTTGAATGTCTCTCAAAAAGTCTCTATTTTTGCCTTAGACGGCCAGCATCGGCTGATGGGAGTTCAAGGTTTAATGAGTTTAATTAAAACCGGAATCCTGCAAAGATACAACAAAAATAAAAAACCTGTCGGCGCTGCAATTACTCTGGAAGATTTAGCAGAAGAGTATCAAATCGACCCCGAAACAGTGTATAAATTAGCTCACGAAAAAATCGGAATTGAGTTTATCCCGGCGGCGGTAGCGGGGGAAACGCGACAGCAAGCACAACGGCGCGTGCGATCGATCTTTGTGCACGTTAACCTAATGGCCGTAACGCTGAGTCAGGGCCAGCTAGCATTATTAAACGAGGACAACGGATTTGCGATTTGCGCCCGCAAAATTGCCGTCACCCATCCCTTATTAAAAGAACAAGATGACAGAAACCCCCGCGTCAATTGGGACAGCGCCACAGTCGCAGCAAAATCAACTGTGTTAACCACATTGCAAGCGCTGCAAGATATGTCCGAACGGTATTTAGAATACAAATTCCCCCATTGGAAGCCGGAACGAAAAGGTTTAATTCCCATGCGTCCCGAAGATGAAGAACTAAAAGAGGGAATTGAAGAGTTTAAAAAATTGTTCGATCATTTAGCAACTTTACCCAGCTATCAAAGAATTGAAAGCGGCGAAGAAACGACTGAATTGCGCCGATTTAGTTTTGAAAAGCCAGGGGGCGAAGGAAATCTTTTGTTCCGTCCAGTCGGTCAAGTTGCTTTAGCTAATGCTTTGGGAATTCTAGTATTTAGAAAGAAACTTTCCCTGAAATCTATTTTCGACAAACTCCGCAGATTCGATGTCGATGAAGGATTTAGCCACATGGAGAATCCTGAGTCTGCGTGGTACGGGATTTTGTACGATCCGAACAAAAAGCGAATGCTAGTTTCTGGAAAGGATTTAGCGACGAAGTTAATTGTATATTTGGTGGGGGGAATTCAGGACGATATGGAGCGAGCTCATTTGCGGCAAGCGGTAGCGGAAGCGAGGACTTTTGAGGATAAAGCTGTTAGTTTTAACGGCCGATTTGTGCAGCCGCAAGAGGTAGGATTGCCACCAGTGCTTAGCTAAGTTTTTATTGGGCAAAGCCCACAGCGACGAAGACTGATAAAGTAGGAAACAAATTGGTTTTGTATAATTGAATCTGCACGTTACCTAGAACCACATTATGACCATCGCTGAACAGATTTACGCAATCGTCAAAACCCTTCCCAAAGACCAAGCCAGCGAAATTCTCACTTTCGCTGAATTCGTTTGTGCCAAGCACCTGAGCGCAAACCAACCAACAGACACCGTAGACTCTCTGATTCCTTGGAATGAACTTGTTTTTTCCCTTGCTGGAACTTGGGCAAAAGATTTTCCATCCCTAGAAGATATTCGTGCTGAATCCGGACAAGACATCCTGCGGGAGAGTCTGTAAATGTACGTTTTGGATACCAACACCTTGATCTACTATTTCAAAGGTCAAGGACAAGTTGCTCAAAATCTTGCGAATGTTTCTCCCCTGGAAATAGTCGTTTCTACGAGCGTCCTTTTTGAGTTGCAAGTCGGCATTGCTAAATCCAATTCGCCCGCAAAACGCACCCAACAACTTCAGCAATTTTTGAGCAGAGTTAACGTTATTCCTTTCGATCGCGATGCAGCTCTTGCGGCTGCTACAATTCGCGCCCAGTTGGAGCAACAAGGTACTCCCATCGGCCCGATCGATGTTTTGATTGCAGGGACAGCCGTAGCCCTGCAAGCGACTCTCGTAACCCACAATGTCAAGGAATTTTCTAGAGTTTCGGAACTCGCAATCGCAGACTGGTATTGACTAAAAAACTTCTCACAATCTGGCTTCCTTTAACAAAATAAGTTCGGCTCCTACAGGCAAATGATCTGACTCCGTTGCCTCCAAAACCGAACTAGATTTAGCGCCCCAATGCTTTGAATACCAAATATAATCAATCCGGCAAACGGGATAATTCAATCTCCAATTTAACCTTTTTACCAATAAGTTAAGTTCCCAACCGTGAGGCCAGGTAAAACCAAACCCAAATCCAGATTTTCGGAAAGAATCTTGCAAGACTTTCTTTACCCTGTAATAGTCTTGAGTTTCGTCTGTCATATTAAAATCGCCCGCGACGATGACTGGCAGAGTTTCTCGCTCAACTCGCTGCACTAATTCTTGAATTTCAGGCGATCGTTTGCCATATATGTAAACAGGAAGTTTGAAAAAACGCAATTTTCTAGCTCTGGTCAACCACGGCCCGGTAGCTTGCATATTATAAATCACTACTTCTTGTTCGTTAAATTTAATAATTGCCCGCTGCTGCGTTTCTGGATGGCCGGCTAAGTGCAGTATTTCGCTGGAGACAATCGGATATTTACTGAGAATTCCTACAGGGGGATTGCCAATTTGATAGGGGTAGTCTGCTTTTAACCAGGTGAAAGCTCTTTCGGTATGTTTACTAACGATTTCTTGTAAAAATATAATATCGGGTTTTTGATTCTGAATCAGTTTAGCTAAACTTGGCGACTGAGTTTTATACCAATGGACGTTATGGGATAAAATTTTGATGCTGGGGTGCGAATCTGTGATGTTTATTGGTGTGGGAGAAAAGTATTTAATGTGCAGCCAACTTATTAGGATAATGCAGGCGATCGCCGAAATAATAGTGAACCATCTTTTTTTGATGATTGACAATCCGATGATGGGAAGCAGGAAAGTTGGGAATAAAATTAAGGGAATAAAAGTGGTAATTAAGGCAATAACTCCTATTCTATCCCAAAGGATTAGTTTGAGAATGAAATAGCAGATCATGAATACTGAGTAGCCGTAAGCGAAAAATTTGGCAGATTCCTTAAGCCCTTTCTTTACGATCTCTGCTAGTACATACTTCATTGGGCACCTATTAAAATAAGAACTTGCTTAAATCGAATTCTTCATTTGACCGATGTTGGTTGTCTCTTTCAGAAATCAAAACCAACAACAGGCGATCGGTATAATCCGCCGCACCCCGCAACTCTTCTCGCAATATTTCCAGTCCACCATTAGCATATTCTTCAAAAATTTGCAAGCGTTCTGCTTCCAATTTTTCGTCGAGATGGGAGAGAATTTGAGGATTTTTGGTTTCGGCGATCGCAATTAACTTAATCGCCATATCGTAACCCCTGGATACAAAAATATCAACATCTATCGCCCCTGGTTCTCGTTTAGAAATTTCCCCCAAAGGCGATCGTTTTTTCCGCTGCTTTCCCAAGGATGCGGCGAAGGCGATGACATCGGCGTAAGTCTGGAAAGGGCCAGTGTGGTTATCCGATAAAGTTAATGATTTGACTAACTCGGCTTTATCTTTAGCAATTCTAATTTTGTTAGCAGCCATTGCCATAATATCTAGTTTCTAACTATTATAAATCTCGCCAATATCCAACACTGGGCGCAGGGCCAATTCACAATGTCCGCAACAACATAATTTTTTGTGCAAAACCTCCTCTTGCTTCCCGCCGCTTCATTTGTTCCGCCAAAAGTCGATCGCCCGAAATGCCAAAACTCGCCATCACCGCATCTATCACCTCATACAAATCCGCCAATTCCGCCACCAAATCTTCCTCCTGGGCTTCTGCGGCTTCCCCCGCTTCTTCAATCAATTTCTGCAGCAAAGCTTGACGGTATTCTGCCTCCGACAAAATTACAACCTCGCATTCATTCCCGCTTTGGCGAATAATTTCAGGAATGCGATCGCGCACCAACTTATGATACTGCTTTTTCACGTCAAACTCCCTTCAACCTTGACTAAAAGTTTGAATCAACCAGCGATTAATTTCCCCATCATCTTGCGTTTGACTGCGATTCAAAGCTTCCTCAACTAACCGGATTTCCAGCCCCGGTAAAACCCGCGACTCTTGAATTCTCCCGCTACCTCCGCCATTAATCGCAAACGCAAAAACCTCCCGCGTGTTTGCACGTTCAACCCAATATTCACTAATTCCTGCATTTTCGTAAAGCAACCGCTTACTGCCTAAATCATCGTTAAAAGAAGATGCACCAATTTCTATTATCAAATTAGGCGGATCGTATAGATTTAAATCAACAGCAGAATTGCTATCATCAGGAGGCACTCTTAAATCTGAACCAATGTAGTAAGCTAAATCAGGTTGAAACTCGCCGATACCTGCTTTGCGAAAACTGGTGTTAGTAAACTGAACTACTCGGATATTTCTCAATGTTGCAAACAGAATAACTACACAGGCCATAATTGAATTTTGACGCCCGTGCAATGGCCCTACTGGTGACATTTCTACCCTCATGTGTTCTTGATAGTAATAAAACTTGCCCTTTTCCCATGCTGAATCCTCAGCAAAATTTAGAAACTCTTCCCACGTCGCCTTCACCCAAATATCCGTTTCCAAAACCTGCGTAATTGCCGAATTAGAAGCCATAATCCACCTCTACAATTTCCGTATATTCAAATTCATTCGGACTGCGCCTAACTAAAGGATAGCGCGTCCCGCCAAGTTCGATCGCATCTTCTTCACAATCAGCTTTCGGAGAATTGTACACCAGCACGTATTCCCTGCCGGTGCAACTTTCCATTTCTTGAGCAACTTCTCCGCGCCACTGAGTTTTTGTTACCAAAACTACCAATTGATTCGCCAACTTCGGCAGCTTATTCGCGATTTGCTTGCGATAAATCTCGTCCAAACTGCCAAAGGGAGAATCCATCACAATTGGAAACGTACTGCTATCCGGGCCCATCAAAGTATTCTTTTGACTCCACTCCCGCACGCCCTCAATAATTCCCCCGATAAACGATAAACTGAGAATTTGATTTTCTCCCGTAGAAGCGGCCACCAATGATTCTTTACCAGAGGTATTTTCTACTAGAGTCAGTTCGTATTTATCGCTCAGTTTTGGGATATAAGGAGTAAAAGAAATTTGACTAAAAATATCTTGCACCCGCTTTTCCAACTGAGAACAAAACTGTTTTTCTAAGCGATCTCGCACTTCAGTTAGGCGATCGATCGCATCCTGAGTCGCAGCAATCCGGCGCTGGGCTAATACTTGCCTTTGCTCATTCAGTTGCTGCTTATCGATTTGCTTGTCCAAAGCCGACACCTGCACATTCAAACTCTCAATCTGCTGCTGATTAGAGCCTGTTTCCCGGTGCAAATCGCCAATTTTTGCCTCAATTTCATCCAAGCGCTTTTGCAAGCGGCTGACATCCTCGTCAGGAAAATTTCGCAGCTTGTTGTGAATATCGTCTAACTGATTTTCCACCCGAGAAAGTTCGGTTCTGTCGCGGCTGATATTGCCTTGGTGTCGGTCAATTTCCTCCCAAAAATCAGCCACTTGTTTATCAATTTCATTTACCCGATCGCTAATCCGAATAGTTGTTTCTTCCACATCGCCAACACCCGCCTTATCCATCCAACCGCTAACCTGTTGGCGAGACTCAGAACCCTCCACTAATTCCGCACCGCAGATACACCGCTGCTGCGCTAATAACTCTTCCAAAAACGGCCGCTGAATCCCCGAAAGCAACGAGCCGCCTTCCCGCAAACCTTCAACAATTACTTTAAATTCAGCCGCAGCCTCTGACAGAAATACCCCATAACCCCGCATAGAGATTGAGCGTTTGAGAGCATCTGTAGCCTGTACAATTTGTTGCTTCAATAAACTTTTCTGCATTTCCAATTCGTCTCGCAACTTTTGTAAATCCGCAGCACCGCTAAGTTCCAATAAGTTACCATTAACTGCTTTTTTTAACTCCCCTTGGTTGACCAATTCCTGCTCGATTTCTACTTGTCTGCTCGAAAGTTGCTCAGCTTCTTGCTCAATTTTTTGCTTGTCTTTTAAAAGTTTCTTCGTTTCAGCATTCCCAATTATATTTAAATCTGTCTCTAGAGATTTTTTTGCTTCTAGTAAATGCCGGAGCGATCTATTCAACACTTCAACTCCCAGCAACTCCTTAGTAGCTTCCGCAATTTCTGCCTTCTTGTCATAGCGGACAATTTGCTCGATTCGCTCCCCATCAAAAAAGAAATATTTATGTAAACTTTCCGGCAAAATCCGCCCGATAATATCATCTGGATGCTGATCCGGCTTCAGCCACAGACCGTTATCTTTTGCTACATTCAGAAACAATTCAGCCTTACCATGTTCTACAGTATTTTCACTTTTATAAGCACGACAAATGCGTCTTGCTTGGTAGCGCGTGCTGTCATGTTCAAACACAATTTCCGCCCAACAACCTACGGCTTTTCCCATTTCCGCCTCAGCCAAAGCGCGCTTGTTTACTAATTGTTCTTCTGCCGCAAAAGCCGCGCTAAATCTTCCGTAAAGTACCCACGTAAAGGCATTCATTAAGGCAGTTTTTCCCGCGCCATTATTCCCGTGAATTACTGTAATATTTTGCCCGCCCCAAGCTAGTTTAATTTCGGGAGTTTTGCCGTAAAATTGACGAAAGTTGCATAGAGTAATTGAGATTAACTTCATACAATTGCTTCCTTAATGATTTTTAAAATGTCATCGTTAATGTGGCGAGGAGCTCTCATGTACAGTTTATCTTTTTCAATTTCCAATACCCGCTCAATAATTTGTCTAACTTCCGGTGGCGCGCTAGTAATTGGTTGCTGTACGTCGCTGAATTCCTGATGAGTTTGATAAGAAGAACGCTTTTCTGCTAAAATGCTTGTCGGTACGGCTGCGATCGCACTATCTTCATATCTAAATGCCATAATCAGATTTTCATTCAGATTTTCCGTCATATTTTTTTTGCAAATATTAAAATATACAGGGCCTAGGCTCATGGGCGAGAAACCCGGTTTCTACGAGTTTTGCGAACACTCACGAGAAATCTACAAAGAAACCGGGTTTCTGAACTATGCGTGCGATCGCGAACTAAACTAGCAACTCAAACTACGATCGAATAATTCTCTATTCTAAAACATAAACCGAACCTTAATAAATGTCAAATGTCTAATAGCCCGTAACGCCTCTGAATTTGAAGCAATTTCACTCTAGCTTCCCCAGCATTGTCAGCTAAATCGGCAAATTCCAAGAACCGTTTCAACTCTTTTCGTAGCAAATTGCGCTCGACTTCTAAGGTTTCCCGACCTAAATCTGGAGGCAAAACTATCATGTCAAATAAAGTTGCCCTTTCCTTCCCCGGATGCGGCCGCAAAATCCGTCCCCGGCGCTGAATAAACTGGCGCGGATTGCTGCTGCTTGCTAAAATTACAGCATTGCGAATTGCAGGAATATCCACGCCTTCATCCAAACACCGAATCGCTACCAAACCTTGCAATTCTCCACTCTCAAATTGCTGGCGCAATCGTTCTCTTTCTGCTAAAGGAGTTGCCGCAGTATAAGTATTAACTCGGTAGCCTAATTCGGAACCCAATAACTTGGCGGTTTCTGTTAGTTGGCGGTTGTTATTTCGGCGCGCACTTCCTTCGATCGCACCGTCGCCACAGTAAAATAAAGTGTGGGCGGTGTCGAGACGGTGAATCATTAATTCTCGCAACGCTACTAATTTATTAGCCGCAGCCCCAATTAACCGAGCTCGCTGCATTAATAAAGTTGTTAAAGCATCGTTTTCTTCTACTTTTTCATCGCCCCAAAGCGCCCAGCCAATCTTTTGAGTTAAGCGGGAATATTTGCGGGTTTCGGCTTCGGTCAATTCTACTAAAATTGGATAGTATAAATAATGTACTAAGGCTTTTTGGCGGATGGCGTCGGCTAAGGTAAGTTCCGGCTGCAAAACCGGGCCGAAATAATCTAAAATAGCTTCAGTTCCTTGTTCGTCGAAATGCCTTTCTGGGGTGGCGGAAAGGGCGAGTCGCAGTCCAATATTGCGCGGCAAACTTTCTCCTAAACGGGGCGCGCCTAAGTTGTGAACTTCGTCTCCAATAATCAGGGTTTTTTCTGGGAAATAGCGCAGTTGCGATCGCAAACTATCTCCCATTAAGGTAGCATTGGTAGTGATGATTGTGAGAAATAGCCGATCGCCAGAGCGCACTTCATACAAACCCGCAGCCAGCTTATTCTGCCAACTACGGGCGCTATCAAAAGCCAAAATAGGTTTTAAACCAAATTTCTCCGATTCGCGCGCCCACTGATTCACCAGGTGACAGTAAGGGCAAATTACGAGCAGGACTTGCAGGTTAATTTTATTGTATAATTCAGTGGCGATCGCCAGCGCAGTAATCGTCTTGCCACTACCCGTCGCCATCTTCAGCGTACCGCGTCCCTGATTCGCAAACCAATTAGCCACCGCCACTCGCTGATACTGTCGCAATTGCAGCGATGGCGGCATCTTCGGAAATCCAAATTGCGAATTATTAGCCGTTGAGCGATTCACCTTTAAATGCCGTTAGATGCAAAATTCCCTATACTCAACTTTAACTCACGGGCGATCGAAACTTAACAGCGCAAACAAATCATCGGCCGACAGTTGCAAATCCGACAGCACATCGAGCACAGGTAAAATATCCTGATTCTCTTTCGCCTCTGGTTGCTGCTGCGGTTTAAAAACCAGAACTAATTTTTCTTCCGGGTCAATCAACCAACCCAGTTTAGCATTGTGATTTAAGCAAAACAAAATATTATTAATGACCCGAGTTGGATTTTGATCCGGCGATAAAATCTCAATTGTCCAATCCGGGACAATTTTAAACCTGTTTTCTATTTCTCCATCAGCATTGAGAAGAATGCGCGACCACTCAAACACTGCTATATCTGGAACAATAGAACGTCCTCCAAAAGTGCAGCGCAATTCAGAAAAAGCAAAAGCTAACTTTTGCGGTTCTCCCACCTGATTAATTCTATTCCCAAAACGTGTTTGCAACGTGCTGTGTTTTCCTTGCGGCATAGCTTTTTGATAAATTTGACCGTCAACATACTCGCTAGCAGGCTTAGTTTCTGGAAGCAGCAGAAACTCTTCGAGAGAAATCTTGGACGGAGACTGAATTGACGTTACCATAAACAATTAACCCCTCAACAACTCAACTGCCGTCTTAAAAAGGATTCATATCGCTGTCAGTTTCCCAATCAGCACAACTCTCCGATTCCACACCAGTAGGGTGCATCGCACAAACCAACAAATTGCCACCGTAAACTTGACCGTGATAGTTGCGACAACCGCGACAAGCCGGCTGCTGCGTCGGTGAAGGGTCTACATAAGTCACCATCGACAAATCTATCTCATCAAACTCCGGGTCGAAGTCGCGGCAAATTTCAATTATCGGTTCGATAAATTCATTAAATAAACCGTCAAATTCATTGAAATAACCGTCAATGTCGTTAATCAGATTATTTTGTACTTGTTCTGTAAAGTCTTCCGACATTTTTGCCAAAACGTCCAGCATTTCGACAAACTCTTCGCCCATTTCGCTGAAAAAATGCTCTACTTCAGAAACAGCATTTTCCATTACTCCAAAAAAATCTTTAGACCAATCTTCCATGAATTTGACAGTTGGCTATTACAAAATATTTTACAGACAAGTGCAGCCAGCCTCAAGCGAAGCGATCGCACCTACTTTCAATTCTATTACCTATTGCCGGATATCCGGTCAAGTTTAACAGGACAGATATTCAAAAAGGGAACTCAAGAGTATTATCTTGAGTTCCCTTCCTGCTTTGCTGAGCGAGCTTTTTCCTGCTTAATCCCGCTTCAGCCGCCGCAATTCCTCTTGTAAATTCTGCACTTGTTCGCGGAGCTTGTCTACGCCGCCTGTCTCTTTAGCATCTTTTGCCGAGACATCTTCTTCCTCAGAAACAATTTCAATCCGCCGAGGTTCAGCGGGTTTTTCGTTCCCAGCCGAGGCTACGGGAGGCTGCTGCTGAGCCTGTTGTACCATATCGTCAACAAAGCGGCGAGCTTCTTCCGTGGACATCTCGCCCCGCTTCACCAATTCGTCTGCCAGCTTTTGGGCTTCAGTGCGTAATTCAGTTAACTTGCTGCCAGCTTTTTCACCAGCGTAGGAAGCTAGCCCGACACCAAGGTAAACTGCTTTCTGTAAAATATCTCCGAAACCAGGCATAGGAGCTACACCTCAAAAAACTGGGTGAACCGGAGACCACGCCTATTACAAGCATCCCGTGTTGCTGCTACCTTCCGGTCCTGACAAGATTTGGGCGTTGGAATCGCGTGGGTCCAGTTCATTTATGAGTATAACACAGTTATTTATTCTTCAACCACACACCAGTGATAAATTTCATAAATAACGCAACCGTTCTTCACCAGCGGGTCTTCAGCGACGATCGCCCTCGCCTCATCCATCGAACCCGCCTCAAACAGCAACATACCGCCGCCCCGCCGCCCCCAGTAGCCAGTTTTCGCTCGGTGTCCTTTAGAAATCAACTCTCGGACATAAGCTCTGTGAGCTGGCACGTATTGGTCAAAGACAGGCTTTTCGACAATTCCTTGCTCAATTTTGACAAACCAAGGCATTTTAAATTTTAGATTTTAGATTTTGGATTTTGGATTGTAGATTGGGAATGGAGTTTTTGGTACAAGCCTTGAGTAAATACTCGATTTTCCATACTCCGCCATTTCTTCCTCACTGCGATGTTATCCCATGAACCCGTCAAAACAGCGATTTTTTATTGCCCTAGTGCCGCCTCCCGATATTGAACAACACATTACTGAGATTAAACTATATTTTGCGGAACATTACAACAGCCGCGGTGCTTTGAATTCCCCGCCGCACATCACGCTGCAACCTCCTTTTCACTCGTTAGCGGAGGATGTTGCCAAATTAGAGGAAAGTTTGAACCAGTTTTCTGCAAATCGGCGGCCCATTCCCGTTACTCTATCCGGTTTTGCTGCTTTCACGCCCCGCGTCATTTACGCTGATGTTTTCAAATCGCCCGAATTGCTGGAGATTCACTCATCTTTGATGAGTTATTTGGAGGCAAATTTGGGAATTGTCGATCGAGTTTCTCAAAGTCGCCCATTTGTACCGCACATGACAGTAGCATTTCGCGATTTAACTAAGGAGAATTTTCAAACAGCTTGGTTGGAATTTGCAGGGCGATCGCTCCACTTTGAGTTTACCGCTTCGGCGTTAACTTTACTGCTTCACGACGGCAGCCGGTGGAACATCAGCAATCAATTCCCGCTTTCCGCCTAAACTCTCTCCCTTCTCTTTCTTTGCGTCAATAGCGTCTTCGCGGTTCCTTTTTCCCAAAAAATCTTGTTAGTAAATCATCATTAATCAACACTTCGGACAGTTTCATGGCTGACTCGCGAGGGGCGAGAAACCCGGTTTATACGACTTTTACCTCGATGAACGAGAACTATTCGTAGAAATCGGGTTTCTGAGGTCACAAGTGAGTCAACAAATTTGATGACTTTAGTCCTCACTACAAATCTGTTGAAATTTAAATGCCGTCACAGCTTACCTATTAATCTTATTCGGAGTTGCAAGTGCCACAGTTCCATAAACCGAAATTCCCGATTGTTCCAAAATTTTAATTGCCGACTTAACCGTAGTACCGCTAGTGTAAATATCATCAACTAACAGCACTCGATCGCGCGGGAGGCGACGACGGAAATCTTTCCCCAAACCTAAAGCATTTTTCATTTCCGCTTGGCGCTGCTGCGGCGTCAGAGCGAATAAAGCCTGAGTATTTTTCACCCGTTCCAAACCGTGCCGCTGCAAAGGCAAACCAGTCAGATCGCAAAAACTTTCAGCCAAAAGTTCCGCCTGGTTAAAACCGCGCTGCTTGAGCTTTTCTTTGTGCAGGGGAATCGGTACAACAGTTAAATTGTCTATAGCTAATTCGGGAAAACTCAGCCAAGCTTCCGCCAGCCAGCCGCCGAGAGGTTTGGCTAATTGCGGATTGCCGTCATATTTCAAAGCTGCGATCGCCCGTTTGAGAGCCCCGCCATACTCACCCCACACAAAAACACGCTGCTGTGAATGCCAAAATCGACCCGGATCGCTTAATTGACATTGCTGAAGCTGCTTGTCACAGTAGGGACAAAACTCTCCGGCGGCCGGTCGCTGACAAAGAGGACAGTTAGACTTAAGAAATAGATTGAGAAAAGATTTGACTAATCCCGTCCATTGTCGCTTGTTCATCCTAAAATTGTCGTAAGTGATTAATGGGAAAAACTATCAAATTCAATCTGTTTCCACGGACAGGCTCGCAGCGTGAAAAACCTCTACTGGTTAGACAAAATTCAACCTTCAGACAGAGATGCAGTGGGAGAAAAAGCATTTTACTTGAGCTGTTTGCTCCAGAAAAATCATCCCGTTGTACCGGGTTTTGTCGTGCCGGCTACTACATTCTGGCAGTTTTTAGAGTCGATCGACTGCCTAGAACCGCTGTTTGCTGACTGGCCACACTCTTCCCTGCACTTGAATGTCGATGAACCCAGACAACTGCAATCGATCGCCCGCAGCATCCGCCACCAAATCCTCACCGGCAAACTGCCCGATTCACTGCTCTCCACCCTAGAGTCTGCTGTTTCTCAACTCAACTCACAGTCAAACTTAAACTCCACAGCCTTAATTTTTCGCCCTTCCCTGACTTCCTGGAACCCGAAAACAGTAGGCATTTTGGAATCTCAGGCAGTACGGGCAGAACCCGAAGCCATTGGGGCCGGACTCAAACGAGCTTGGGCAGAAATGTTCAGAGCCCGAAGTCTATTTTACTGGCAGCGGTGCGGGCTGCGGGTACAGCAAATCAATCCCGCAGTTTTGGTGCAGCCACTTCAAGAAGCCATCGCCGCGGGCGAGGTGAAAACAAAGGCGGGCGCACAGTGGGAAATCCAAGCCACCAGCGGTTTGGGATTGTCCCTGGCTAGGGGAGAAACCATCCCCGATTACTATCAAGTG
The DNA here is from genome assembly GCF_036705565.1 of Microcoleus sp. AT8-B5. Taxonomy (NCBI): domain Bacteria; kingdom Bacillati; phylum Cyanobacteriota; class Cyanophyceae; order Oscillatoriales; family Microcoleaceae; genus Microcoleus; species Microcoleus sp. AT8-B5. The sequence goes on along the minus strand of NZ_JAUBUY010000012.1, from coordinate 74,381 downwards.
CAGCCGGAAACAAGCGCGGTTAAATTCCAGCGGATCGGTTACAAAACATTAGCCTACAATCTCAAAGTCGGCGATAGTGAACCGAAAAAAAAACTGCTACTGGGCAAGTTTGCTGCTTTCCCAATTCCCGATTCTCCCTTTATACTTTCTGATTTTGCTGACTGTTGCGTGCAAGTTTTAGCGCTGGGAGAAGAAGCACAAACACAATACGTTTTAGAGGAATCGCAACTGCAAGAAATCATTGAATTGAGTAAAAAAGCGATCGCCGAATTTGACTCAGATTTAATTTTGGAGTGGACGCTAAACCAGACAGAAAACAGCGGCGAACTGCAGTTTTATTTCACTCAAGTTCGTCTTGTCAAAGCGGAAAAAGTCGCGCCGGTAGAGGAAAATCCGAGATACCTCCGGCAGCCAAACTCGATCGCAAGAGCCCGAACTCCTGCCATACTCAGAGGTGTGGCAGCAGCATCAGGAAAAGCCGAAGCAATTGCCCAAGTTATGACTAATTCCCACCCAGAAAACGCGGAATTCCTAGCCGGAGGCATTTTAGTAGCCCGGACAATCGAGCCGAATTGGCTACCTTGGCTGAAGGTTGCTGCTGGGGTGGTTGCCGAACAAGGAGGTATGACAGGCCACGGCGCCATTTTAGCAAGAGAATTGGGGATTCCCGCCGTTGTGGGAGTGACCGGGGCCACGCGGGCGATCGCCTCGGGCGATTCGGTTTTGGTAGACGGCGATACCGGAGAAGTTTTTGCCCTCGCCCAACCCGATGCCATCGAGATAGCAGACAGCCGCCGACTTCTGGACACAGCAAAAAAGGCAGATATATACAGTACAGCAGCCAAAATGTCAATAGCCAAGCACCAATCTTCTACCTCCGATCGATCGTCCAATTCCGATCCTAAATCTCGACAATCTGAGTCTACTCAATATGTTTGGGGCCCACCAACGGCAACTCAACTGCTAGTTAATGTCAGCCAAACAAGTTCGATTGACCGCCTCAAAAATCTGCCAATAGACGGCATCGGATTGCTGCGATCGGAATTAATGGCATTAGAAGCTTTGGACTGTCAAAACCCCAAAGTTTGGCTACAAGACGGCCGCCAATCGGAATTTGTCGATCGCATGGCGGATTGCCTCAGCTTATTTGCTGCTGCCGTTTCCCCGCAGCCAATATTTTATCGATCTCTCGATTTACGCGAGTCAGGCGACCACGGCAGTTTCAGTTATACCTTTGAACCGGAATTATTTGATTGGGAACTCTGCGTACTTCAAAAAGTCTGCGAGTCAGGTCATACAAATGTTAATTTAATTTTGCCTTTCGTGCGATCGGTTGAGGAGTTTATCTACTGCCGCCAGCGCTTAGAAACTGTTTGGAAAAACCGCTCGCCCGAATTTCAACTGTGGATTATGGCGGAAGTTCCTTCGGTGTTATTTTTATTACCAGATTACGTAAAAGCCGGGGTTCAAGGAATTTCCATCGGCACCAACGATTTAACCCAATTTCTGTTAGGCATTCACCGCAACTCCGACCAGGTAGCAGGTGCATTTAACGGGCGCGAGCGAGCAGTGATGAGGGCGATCGAACAATTAATCAAACAAGCCAGGGCCGCCGGCATTCCTTGCTCGATCTGTGGCGACGCTCCCGCATTGTATCCCGATACAGTTGAATCCTTCGTGCGGTGGGGAATTTCGTCTATTTCGGTCAATGTCGATGCAGCAGAACAAACTAGCAGGGCGATCGTCCGCGCCGAACAGCGCCTGCTGCTAGAAGCCGCTCGATCGATAATTAACAATTAACCACTCCCGCACCCACTTTACCTCAGAAATCCGGTTTCTACTCTAAATCATAGCTTTGGCAAGCAGCCACCCGCTCAGCCATCGGCTTTCTAGACAACCCGTGCGTCCAGGACTATTAACAACTACAGAAGCCCGGTTTCTGAGTAGATATAGCAACCGCGCCCGACGGTTAGGAAATTCTTAATTTCTCAAACCCTGGCTTTTATTCCTTTTATTGCTTCTTCCCTCTTCCCTCTTCCCTCTTCCTTATTCCCTCTTCCTTCCACTAACATCGGATTTTAAAGCTAGGATAGAAATATAACCAATTCTTGACCACGAATTTCAAAGGTGGTACCCGCCACGTGATTTATCCGTGGAATCAATCCCAAATCGAAAATCGAAAATCCTCAAGCCCCCGCATTTATCTCGCGCAAGTCAATCCAAAATCTAAAATCTAAAATCTAAAATCGAATGACCCGGAGGTACAAACAGTGAAATCAAAAATTATTGCAACCGCAGCAATACTTGCCGCTCTCGGCTTTCTGCATCCCCATCCAGCATTATCTCAACCTGCAACTGACGGCGGGACAAAACCCGGATTCTGGCAACCTCAAGCGCAGGTTGACAATACTCGCAACATTACCCTCAGACTGTTAAATGAAACGGGATTGAACCTAGAATACGGTGAATCAGGTGGCCGCTTGTCATCCTTGCCCGTCGGAGCCAGCAGAAACATCAGTGTTCGCATCAGCAATCGTACCGGCGACATTGCCAATATTCCGATTAATGCCACAACAGCAACCACAACTTTGAAATACGACTATAACGTTGACTCGCAGACAAACATTTTGACGATTCGCATCACCAGAGCAGACGGCCGCACTAGGCAAGACCGGTCAGTTTATATTGATGAAAAAGGGCGAGTTTACTCTTTTTAAGATTAACGCTCATCAACCCGGTTTCTCCTGACAAATTTTGCTTTTAGCAGCCCGGTATCGCCCAAGAAATCGGGTTTCTAGACTAGCGTGCCTAAATTCTGTCTTGCTCAAAAAGTTATGAATCAAGTGCAGCCCACAAAGAATCGATATTTTTGTGCAGCGGATTTGACATTTCATCCCCAAAATCAACTGCTGCTTGCAATTCCGCCCTACTGGCGCACTGGTGCATCAGGTGGGTTCCGAGAGGATGTCAACCGCCGCACCGCCGACTAATATCCGTCGTTTCTATTGATACCTGCGCCTCGATTTCCCTCTTCTTTCGGTTTAGCTTTGTTCACTCGCAAGGGGCGGCCCATCCACTCTGCACCGTCTAATTCGGCAATTGCAGCGTCTTCTTGGGCATCCTCCATCATCTCAACAAATGCAAAACCGCGCATCCGACCGGTTTCCCTGTCGGTAGGCAAGACAACTCGCTTGACTGTGCCGTATTCTGCAAATACTGCTTTCAGGTCTTCTTCGGTGGCGCGGTAAGACAGATTTCCAATGTAGATAGTCATGTCGATCGAACTGAACTTGTTGTGCTATACATAATAACCTGTTAATTTAACTGTCAAGTGCTATCTAGCATACAACTGGGCGATCGACTCTAACTAAAAGGGTTTGCCGCACTCACCGAAAGCATCCAGGATACAAGCCCCCTGATTTATGCGTGGATAAATAAAAAACCTGTATCCGAGAAACTTGCCGAACGTATTTATCTCGCGCAAGTCAATGCTTCAATTCTAAAATCTAAAATCTAAAATCTAAAATCGATTGACCAACCCTTGGTACTGGCTGCAATAGTTAGCTTAATCAAAACTCATATCCTCACTCGCCCTGCGAATGAGTGAGGATATGAGTTTTGGGGCGACGAGGAATCCCACCCCTGAACAATACTTGATTTTAATCTAATCGCTGATTGGTGGGCGACGAATCACCAAGCATCTTCGGAAACATAGCGACTAACAAGGTATAATATATTAGGTTGCTCTGGGCCACGAGCGTTGATATAGCGGTTGTCAACTTTCGTGAGGTACTTGCCAATTAATTACCAATTCCCCACTTCTGCCATTCTTTAATCTAAAATTCAAATCTATACCTCATTCACTTGAGAATTACTATACACATCTCCCCAACCCTTTCCTAAACGGGGAGATGTCACCTTCAATCCTTGGGCAAAATTTGGAATTGCCAAGTGGAAATGAGGAATTGGGAACATTTTCTCTCCATCTCCTTCATCCCCAGTTTAGGATATTACTTTCTTTTCTCAATTAAACTAAGGATTTGAGATTTAAAGCCGCTTTGTTAAGTGTTTGAGTGCCAATTCGACTTTGGGTAATACCGCTGGCTGTTTCCGCTGCTCCTTTATTCAGAACATTCATCGCATCTACCACTTGCTCAATAGCGATCGCCTGCTGTTTGGTATTAAGATAAATTTGCTGACTGCTGACAACAACACTGTTAATAGCATTAGCAACATTGTTAAAATTATCCGCCGCACCTTCAGTCAATTTCAGGCTATTATCTAAAGTTTTCTTGCCCTCATCTGTTACCATCACTGTTTTATTAATGGAATTCTTAATACCGTTTATCAAATCACTAATCTGATCCGACGATTTTTTGCTTTGATCTGCCAGTCTGCGAATTTCCGTCGCCACCACCCCAAACCCCTTTCCTTGTTCTCCCGTGCGTACTGCTTCCACTGTAGCGTTAATCGCCAGCATATTAGTTTGACTAGCCAAATCGCTGACTAAATTGGTAATATTAGCAATCTGAGTGGTTTGCTGGCTCAAATTTAAAACTTGAGCGGCAATTGCTCCAACTTTTTCCGTCAAACTTAACATTCCCTGCTGGGTTTTATGCACCACTTTACTGCCTTCTGCGGCCATATTTAAGACATTACTGGCATTTTCAAGGGCTGATTGGGCTTGCATAGCTGATTGCCTCGATGATGCGCCCAATTCATCCATTGTGGTGGTTGTTTGATTAACAGAAGCAGCTTGTTGTACAGCAATACGTTCCTGTTGCTCAATTGTAGCCGCTATCTCGGTAGAAGAACTGACAATCATATTAATAATACCTTTGAGCGCTCGATCTAAAGGTTTGGCGATCGCTATGCTTAAAGATATGCCTAAAATAATCGCTATTAGCGGCCCCAATGTCATGCCCAATACTACAGCTATTTGAGTTTTTTTACGATCGTTTTCTGCGCTTTTATAAGCTTCGTCTGCTTCCTTTCGGTTGGATTCAGCTACTGCTAAAGTGGCTTGTTCAGATTTGATAAATCTAACACGAATCACCTTAGCTTGCTGACTAAGTTTATTCAAAAGGTTAGTAGCTGTGTTTGCTCTTGCCATTTCCGGCGAATTACTTTTACCCTGCTTAAGTAGTTCAATCTGCAAAGCCAAAGGATTGAAAATTCCCAGTGTTTCAAATTCTTTATTAATTAGCAGGAGTTCTTGAGCTTCCTGCTGCCACTCCTCCCAATACTTAAGCATTTGTTGATATAGTGCGTCTTCATCTGAGGTACGAGGAAGCACTTCGTATGCTTTAAAGCCATTTTGAATCTGCTGCCAAGCCTTGTCCATTCTGTTTAAAGCATCTTGCCTTTCTGCTTGACTGAGTGCGGGATGAATTAGCGCTCTTTCGGATGACTCAATTTGGGTTTGTCCCTCGTTAATTTTCAATAATGCTTCAATACTCGGTAATTTATTTTTACCGAGAGTCTCTATGTGTTGACTGAGATTGGATGTTGAACTCCATCCTACCCAGGCTACTAAAAATACTAAAAGTCCCATCGTCAGAAAGGCACTGATTAGTCTGGTTTGTAAATTCATTTTTCTCAACATACTATTTCTGCTTACTTCTACTACAGTTATCCTCGCTGCAATTATGGACATATCTTGTATATTATAGCTTCTATCAGGTAGATGAATTACCTATTAAAAGTTTACATTTGAGGTTTTACCTGTTAAAAAAAGTAGTAATGAATTGATGAGTAAGCTGTTCGGCATTTAAAAGACGATAGTAGGGTGCGTCATTACAGAAATGTTTCCCGCATAAGCGCGTAAGTGTTAACTCCTGACCACGAATTTCAAAGGTGGTACCCGCCACGTGATTTATCTGTGGAATCAATTGAAAGCATCTCAAATCGAAAATCCTCAAGAAAGAGCATTTATCCGGGGAGTCAATTCTTTAATCTAAAATCTCAAATCTCAAATCGATTGACGCACCATACAAGCCTCGTTACTGCTTTAAATGCTCCACAGCTTATAGCAATCCTCGCATCAGTTGTACAAATATGTAGGGCTAGTGCCCTGTGCCTACCCCCCACGGATTGGGGCAACCGGGCGTGAGTTTTGCCCCTACAACAATTACACAATTCACTTAGAATCGCTATAAGCTGTTGCGGCCTTTAAATTATATGTCAAAAAACAATCAAACTTTTGTGGGGATTAGGGTTGGGCTTCTAGCCCGCCCCTAATATAGAATTTAAATGCGCGACAGCTTATAAGTTAATTTAATAAGGAAAATGATACAATTATATTTGAGGATTTTATGCTCAGGTAACTTACCGAGATTATGGAAAAATGCTTTGGGAGTGATGGAGAATAATCATAGAAACACACAAAATAATTAAATAAAGTAATCAATAAAAAGGGCGAAAGTAATATACTTGTCGCCCCCTTCGCCTGATTTATCATAAACCTGAAAAATTAGGATCAAAATTTAAAAATATTTTCAGTTTGATTAACAAAAAAAATATCAATAATTAGGAAATGCGATCGAGTTTGCATTTCGTCAACTTTCTCAGCAAGATATTTGGAACTGGTTTACACACTGGTGTTATTGTACTTCATCTATCTGAAAAAGGTTATACGGGAATCGCTTGTGTCTGTGCAGACTTACTAGCGGGAAGTGAGCAATTCAATCTAGCCAAGTGTGGAAATCCCGTCAGGGAAAAACGCGAAAAGCCAAAGTGTGAAGTTTGGAAGCCCACGCCATAACTGTAATCAGTTTGGCGTTGGGAGGATGTTACTGCTTTTCCTTAGTCGATCGAGATTGACTGAGGCCCGCTGCTTTTACCGTTGGTGGGTTCGGCTGGGGGAGTAGTGTAGGAAGTTGAACCAGCTTGCTCGTCGATCCAGCTTTTAACGGGATCTTCGTGAAGGTTGAGTCGAAGCAGGCCAGATAAAAATCCGCCCGCGAAGGCGATCGGCTGTTCGATCAATTCTTTCGCCATTGGGATGAGTTCGTCGATGAACATTCAAGAGTCTCCTTGTGTTGCAGGGGTTCTACCTTAACTGTATCGTTTGTACTGCGATGCTGGCAGCAGGCTACCAAAAACCTTGTTGTCAGCGCTGAAGATGGGCGATCCTCTTCGTTGGCGTAGCCCCCGTAGGGGCGGGCTTCGCTAACGGGCAATTTTTCGGCTAATGACTTACAATGCTAATCAAATTGCTGCAAAAATTTTATGTGCCGTTTGCTTGGCTACCTCGGGGAGCCGATTTTACTCGATGCTATTCTGTACAAGCCGGAACATTCCCTAATTGTGCAGAGTTACGATCCCCGCGAAATGACTTCTGGCCTACTCAATGCTGACGGTTTTGGTATTGGTTGGTATCACCCGCACCTAGATACTGACCCGTTTACTTATAAAAATGTACAGCCAATTTGGAGCGACATTAACCTTCCGAGTATCAGTCGATTCGTTGAATCTGGATGCGCGATCGGATATGTTCGCAGTGCAACTTCAGGACAAGCTGTAGATTTGAGCAACTGTCAGCCGTTTCAGAACGATCGCCTGCTGTTCGTACACAACGGCTTCGTGAAGAATTTTCGGCAAACTCTTTACAGACCAATTCGCGATCGGCTCAGCGATACGCTGTATCAATCAATTAACGGTACTACAGATTCTGAGCATATCTTCGGCTTGTTTGTCAATGAATTGACAGCCGGAAATCTGACCGTACAAGCAGCTTTGCAAAAGTCGCTGAAAACTTTGGCAGAGCTAGCAAACTTTCACCAAGTAGAATTTTCAGCTAATATAATTATCAGCGACGGACACCAGCTCGTTGCCTCTCGCTTTGCTTCCCAAAAAACCCCTCCTTCCCTCTATTGGCTGCGGGACGATTTAAATTTCCCGAATTCTGTCATCATTGCTTCTGAACCTTTATTTGCTGGCAATTGGCACTCGTGCCCAGTCCAGAGCATTATCAGTGCCGGAGTAGAGCGTGATCTCGAAATCTATCCAATCTTGTAGAGAGGCAATTTATCGCGATTTGCAGCAGTGTCGCCGCGGCACTTTCAAGCTATTTGCCGACATCGACTACGATACTTTTTGTCGTCAAGCTCATCCTGATTTCAGTCCAGTTGGCTGGCACTTAGGTCACATTGCTTATACTGAGGATTTGTGGCTGTTGCAGCGGTGTGCTGGCTTGGAACCGGTCTTTCCTCAGTATCACCAACTGTTTGCTGCTGATATTTTGCCGAAAAAACAACGGGTTTTTCTGCCCGCGTTACCTGAAGTTGAATTATATCTGGACGCGGTGAGAAAAAAGGTGTTAGATTATTTGGAAGTCGCGCCGATCGACGAGCAAGAACGTCTGTGGCGGTTTATTATTCAGCACGAAAGCCAGCACTGCGAAACTGTTGCTTTCGTGTTGCAAATGCACAGGAAGAAGGAAGGAAGGCACGACACGGATTTGGACACGGATACACGGATTAATTCTCTACAAGACAGAGGAATAAAGCAGCAGAAATTCCCAATTCCCAATTCCCAATTCCCAATTCCCAATTCCCGATGCCCAATTACCGATTTGGCGATTGAAATTCCGGGCGGGGAATTTTACATGGGAAGCGATGCTGCTGAGGCTTTGGATAATGAGCGATCGCGCCACCTATGTTATTTAGAAGCATACTCGATCGATCGCTATCCCGTCACTTGCCGTGAATACCGAGATTTCATGGAATCCGGCGGCTATCAAAACCCTGATTGGTGGTCAGCGGACGGCTGGAAATGGCTGCAAGTCGAAGCCGTCTCTCAACCGCTTTACTGGTCAGAAAATCCAGCTTTCAACAACCATCCAGTCTGCGGCGTGAGTTGGTACGAAGCCGAAGCTTACTGCAACTTTATCGGCAAGCGTTTACCATCGGAAGCCGAATGGGAAAAAGCTGCGAGTTGGGACGCCACAAATCAAACATATCGCATCTATCCTTGGGGAGAAGAACCGCCAAACGGCAGCCTGTGCAATCACGGCAATAATATTGCCAATACTTCGCCAGTTGATGCCTTTCCCAAAGGAGCAAGTGCGGCAGGCTGCTATGATATGTTGGGCAATGTTTGGGAGTGGACTGCTTCAACCTTTGACGCCTATCCGGGATTTGAAAGTTATCCTTATAGGGGATATTCTCAAGTTTATTTTGATGGAGAACACCGGGTTTTGAAAGGGGGGAGTTGGGCGACTTTTCCGCAGGCTCTGCGATCGACCTTTCGGAATTGGTATTATCCGGGCGTGCGGCAAATTATTGCTGGTTTTCGCTGCGCTAAGTAGTTTGCTAGGTAATTATAATTACCATCAAGTTTGTTCATATTAAGGAATTTAGTCAGCGGATTTTTCAAATTAACAAATTCCTTAATACTTGCCTTAGAAAGCTTATTTGACGAACATCAGATAAAGGGCTGGAGAGGGAATTGGGGACAAAATTTGTTTGCAAAATTCCCAACATTTTTCCATGTGACAAGCTCAAATAAAACAAGTTTGGTTAAGTATTCAATAATTTTTGTGGATAAATTTTAAGTTTTAATTGTGGATGCGAGATCCATCGGGTGAGACAATACAGAACGGAGAGTCACCTGAAAAATCTGACTTGATCGCGATATTTGGCAACGCGACTGCGTGCTATACCCATGTGTGCATCTAAAAATTACTTTATGAAATCCCCAAGACTGTCCGACACAACCAACTCAGCCTCAACAAAAGAAAACCGGCTGCACTTAGAGCGACTGGTGAGCGCTGCGGCACTGACACCCGCAGAAATCAATGCTGGCAGCGATGCAGTTAGCGGGTTGACTCAAACCCCCAAATCCCTGCCTCCAAAGTATTTCTACGACGATCGCGGCTCGAACCTGTTTGAGTTGATTTGCCAGTTGCCGGAATACTACTTGACACGCACTGAGACGGCTATTTTGCAGGGGTGCGCGGGGGCGATCGCCAATTTAACGGGCCCCTGCGAAATCGTCGAACTCGGCAGTGGCAGTTCCACCAAAACTCGGATTCTCCTTGATGCTTACAGTCAACTGGAATATCCCCTGCACTATTTGCCGATCGACATCAGTCCTACTATCCTAGAAAGCAGCGCTTGTCAACTGTTGGCAGATTATCCGTCGCTCCAGATTCACGGACTTGTCAGCACTTACGAATTAGCCTTAGCTAAAATTGCACCGTCGCCGTTGCCAACCCGAATGATTTGCTTTCTCGGCAGTACCCTCGGCAATCTCAACGCTCAAGAATGCGATTTGTTCTTCTCGCAAATTGTCGGTGCATTGCAGCCGGGAGAGTATTTTTTGCTGGGAATTGACTTGGACAAATCTAAGGATATTTTAGAGCCTGCCTACGATGACAGTCAAGGAGTAACGGCAGCATTTAACTTGAATATGCTGCGACATTTAAATCGAAAATATCAGGGAAATTTTGATTTAGCACAGTTCGAGCATTGGGCTTTTTACAATCAAGAGGAATGTCAAATTGAAATGCACTTGAAAAGTAAAAAAGCGCAAACAGTGCACTTGCGTTCTCTCAATTTAACGGTTGAATTTGCAGCGGGAGAAACTATCCGCAGCGAAATATCGCGCAAGTTCAATCTCACTACTGTAAAAAAAGAACTGTCGCAGCGTGGTTTAATGCCGGTGCAAGTTTGGACAGATCCAAATCAGTGGTTTGGCTTGATGCTTTGTCAAATTTCTGATGTTAATAAATGAGTTCTTCAGATATTACGCACAGTCAGGACACGGCACTGCCCTGTCCCTGCAAATCGGGCGATGGCGTCGGGTTCTCGCCCGTGCTACGACGTTTTGGGGTAGGGACACGGCACTGCCGTCTCCTCAATTTCTGTGTTGTCGATGGTTCTGAATTCAGGATATCCTGTTAGGAATGAGAATTAAATAACTTCCACAATAACAATTAAAATTGTAAGTTATTTAATTCGCGATCCTTAGCAATTACTAATTACCAATTAACAAATCGGCCGCTGTCCGGGTTTGACGGCGTGAATGTACTCACTGCCCGAGGTTGGCCATCCCCGCTTATAATAAGCTTCCTCCGGCTTCCCCCAGCCCAACTGCAACAAAATTTCTAGAAAATCCAACTTTTCCCACTTGGAGAGATTGGCCCATTCTGTGCGCTGGGCTATAGCTTCTACATCAACCGGCTCGATCGATCGAAAATCCTTCCCGCTGTTAATGCTTAAATACAAATCCATCCCCGCAGTTACCTGCTGCCAGAATTCCAACATAGCAATCTTAGCTGCCTTCAACGTAATCAAATCAACCGGTAGAGCTATTAATTCGTCATCCACTGCCGGATAGCGTAGAGTATTGCCTTTAACCGCCATTTCCCGCCAGACAATCCCAGAAACTTGATGTTCCCGCTGGTATTCGTGCACAGCCGCCTTAAAATTTTGATAAGCAGTGAACTTCTGAACACCCTCAGACTTGAGAAAGCGGTCAATCACGGGGTTGCCTGTAGCAGGAGTTTGAGTCAAGTTGAGACGCCGCCCATGCAAGCAGGCTTGGCGCTCTTCTTCGAGGATTTTAATGAGTTCCGCCGTGCTGTAGACCTTGGACATCTTTATTGAGGCAAAATCAAGATATTGGCTGATATTCGGCTGGTTTTCTCGACTAATCTTCGGTAAAGATAGTTTGGCTGTTCTGGGCAATATTCAGTTTTGCCGTTATTCTAACTTTTCTTGCTGCTTAATTCTAGTGTGAGAGTTTACAGGAGTCGATCGGCGAAATCCCGACAGCCTCTTAAAAAAAGCAGTTAAGAGGGTACTGAATCACGAACTAGACTGGGAACTGCACCGCCGACGTACCTCGCGGGATTTTTCGCCAAAAACAAAGCCCCCTCCAAGGAGGGGGCAAAACTGATGCCAGAGGTTTGGGAGTTTTATTCGATGGGTCGATCGAACAACCCGAAAAAAAAGCAGCATTCGCACCTGCCGTCAACTACCAAAACTCAAATTTTCCTTGTCAAAGTTTAGTAGCGTCCGCGTGCAGGGCGATCGTTGTCGCCCCAGCCGCCGCCGCCCGAAGGGCGTCTGTTGTTGTTGTTCTCGCGAGGTTTGGCTTTGTTGACTTTCAAGTCGCGGCCCATCCACTCAGCACCGTCTAAAGCTGCGATGGCTGCTGCTTCTTCTGCCTCGCTTGCCATTTCCACAAAAGCAAAACCCCGCATCCTGCCTGTTTCCCGGTCCACTGGCACTTGGACGCGGCTTACAGTACCGTACTCGGCAAATACTTCGTTGAGGTCGTCTGATGTTACCTCATATGAAAGATTACCCACGTAAATCGACATAAAATCTCCAGAATCATTAGGGTGCAGAGACTTAGATTCGGAGAGACGCTTGTAAATAAACACCAACAAACTACGCAACCGAATTTAATTCTTGGAAAACCACTATAACATGAAGCCAGCAGAATCAGCAATTGGCTGGCATAATTTTCAATTTTGGGTGCCGTCGGGCAATCGCCAACAGAAAGTATTCGTGATAACTGACATCTTACACTCTTGGCCTCATCCACTTGGTTTCTTGCTGCGCGATCGACCTGATATCTGAGATTTTTAGTCCCTGTTACCAGGTTGATTGGGTCTGATTGAGAACAGCGCCTGAGATTCAGTTATAACTGACAAAGTTCATCGACTACTTTAGACATTGACTTGAATATTCGGTTAGTGAAAAAACCTGACGGTCAATTGAGTACATTTAGACCGCAGGCTTCTTTTTCCTTTGTTTCAAAGGCTTTTTATAGTGAGGTAGTTCCACCCCCACTTGCTAATATACTATCAGATTATTTCCAGATTATCAAGGGATATAGCGCTACTTTCTGGGCAGTGCGATCGTCTTAAGCGCCGATCGACGTGCGGTGACTTGTACTGTCTTATTTTTGAGTGAGGTACGACGCTAATTCTGGAATTTCACCGGCGCGCTGCCACTCGGCTTCCCCGCGCCGCACTTTGGTTCGGGCTGTGATTTCCTGAACTTCCCATAATTGCAATTTGGTATAGGGCCCTTTGGCTTCACCGCTGCGAAAGACGTACCATTGAGCAACTTCAGGAGTTGGCTGGGTCGATCGTCTTACTGACTTCATCCGATTCATTCCAGTTGTGGTTTTGAGCTGATTTAGCTCTTGTTCTACCGGATTGGGAGGCGCTGAGTTAGAATTGGGCGATCGCTTTTTCTTAGCTTCCGGCTTACCTCTAGCAATTTCTACTTCGCGCGGCCACCCCCAGAAATGCCACACCGCCACCCACACTAGCGCCACGGCAGATCCTAAAATATCTTCTTGTGTTTCTGACCATTCTTTCGACTCTCCAAACAGCAGAAAACCGATCGCACCGAGTACGATCGCTATGAGGTTTAGGTAAATTAGGTTGGTAGTGTCGTTAGCTGCTAAGTGCCAACTGGTTGTGTGCCGAACAAAAGATTGGCTGGTTGCTGTTTTGTTGTGTTTCCAGGCTTTTCGGGATTGAAGGCGACTGTAACCAGGAGAGTCAGCGGGCCACCAAGTCGCGGCCCAATTAACTAGATGCGCTGACCAATACTGCAAAGCTGCATATCCCACTATCCCGCTTAGCAGTACGCAAATAACTAACAGAAAGGTTGTCAGCGGCAGTAGCTGTATTGGCACGATTTCTGCCGTCGCAACAGTTAGCAGAAAAAACGGAGTACCAGTTAATACTGGAACTAAAAAAAGTTCAAGTATCTTTAGAAGGTATGCATAGAAAATCCCTAAGAATTTAAGAATAATTTTAAGCAGTTTTGCAAAGCGGAAGTGATACAGGTAAGCAGAGGCGATCGCACTTCCTAGAATTACAGCAACGAGGGCGCCCGAAAAGCTTCTGATCGGCAGCATAAAAAAGGCAGTCGGCGGAATTCCCATCAAAATCGCAGCAGGTAGCGTCAGAAATGCGATAATACCTTCCCTCCAGTGGTGCCAAGCTGATACAGTCGGCGGTTGCTGATTGTGTCGGCGAATTTCCACCCACTCTGCAAGCTTGGTTAACCCCCAGTGATAGAAAGCAAATAACCAGATTTGGCAAAACCAAGCAAGTACGATCGGGAATTCCCAGTCAGAGTTCCTGATGGTGTACCAGTACGTCCTGCTAAATCCGTAGGAATAGTAGTAAGCATTGGGCCACAGTAAAGAAACAATCAGCCAAAAGCTAATGCTTAAGGCAAACCCTCTGGCGCACGATCTAGGATCGGGGAGGAATTTCGGCCAATTATTCATGGTTGGGATAATTTGACGGGATATCAATATTGTCCCATTGCGCCGATCGTTCTGGGCTGTGCGATCTTAAGCGCCGATCGCTTGAGACCGATCGCCCGATCTGGGACTATTTAAATTAAGTTGCTGAAATTTACCAACTTTAGAATAAAGATAACTTTGCTTCTGCCAGTTCCTTGTCCATCAAAAAATCATCTATTCTACTAGCGACAATCTGACAGTAATCAGCCCTAATTTCAAATCCAATAACTTGTCGCTGCCAACCCAGAGCCACAATTGCTGTAGTCTCGGAACCCATAAACGGATCTAAAACAATTTCGTTTAAATTCGAGGCCGACTTGATGATGCGATCGACAACAGCAACAGGAAATTGAGCGGGGTGAGGCGTGCGTTCTTTTGAAGCTCAGTTTTTCCCCGACGTAACTTTTGGGAACTGCCAAACATCCGTCGGATTTTTGCCTTTTAAGTTTACTTTAATCTTGCCGTTCTTTTTCTGATTCGGATATTTCACATTTGGGTCGCGCACTTCATCCAAATTAAATGTATACTTGTCTTGATTTTTCACATACCAGAGAAACTTTTCATTGCGGGGTGAAAAGAACTTGCAGCCCGCAACTCCCGCGCCTTAGTTCCAGACAACTTTTTGAATCAGATAAATTAGGCAATTAGGAGCTTGGAAGTACGGTTTACCTAAAATATTCGCGATCTCAGTCAAGCTCATGAAATATTGGGGAGAGATTTTGTTGACAAGATGCAATAATTATAGTAAGTGACTTGAGAAATATTGTCAAACTCATCTGGATTGGCCGATCGCCCTGCCGGATACAAAAGGTTACAATCACAAATAGATTCTATTTCCATAACATTACTGTTTATAGATTGAACTGCTCAGTGACAAATAACAACACCTCAACTCAATCCTTTCAATTTGACTCAATTGACAGCGCCCTCGTAGACCTCAAAGCAGGTCGCCCCCTGGTAGTAGTCGATGACGAAAATCGCGAAAACGAAGGCGATGTGATATGTGCCGCCCAATTCGCCACCCCCGACAACATCAATTTTATGGCCGTGAACGCGCGGGGTTTGATTTGTCTGGCATTGAGCGGCGAAAGGCTCGATCGCCTGGAACTGCCCCTCATGGTCAGCAAAAACACTGACAACAACCAAACTGCCTTCACCGTCAGCATCGATGCAGTCAACGGCGTCAGTACCGGTATCTCCGCCGAAGACCGGGCACGCACCATCCAAGTCGCCATCCACCCGGACACCAAACCTCAAGACTTGCGCCGTCCCGGTCACATTTTCCCCCTGCGGGCGATCGACGGTGGCGTCCTCAAACGCGCCGGTCACACCGAGGCCTCGGTTGACCTCGCCAGACTCGCTGGCTTGTATCCCAGCGGCGTCATCTGCGAAATTCAAAACCCCGACGGTTCGATGGCGAGATTGCCCGAATTAATCGAGTACGCCAAAACCCACAACCTTAAAATAATCAGTATTGCTGACTTAATTAGCTACCGACTCAAGCACGATCGATTCGTCCGCCGCGAAACCGTCGCCAAATTGCCCACTCAATTCGGCGAGTTTATGATTTACGCCTACCGCGACACCCAAGACAACTCAGAACACGTTGCTATTGTCAAGGGCGACCCGGCAGAATTTAAAGACAAACCCGTGATGGTGCGGGTGCATTCCGAATGCCTGACCGGCGATGCTTTGGGTTCCCTGCGCTGCGACTGCCGGATGCAACTGCAAGCGGCACTGAAAATGATCGAAAATGTCGGTTCTGGCGTCATAGTTTACTTGCGCCAAGAAGGTAGGGGCATTGGATTGGTAAATAAACTAAAAGCTTACTCGCTGCAAGATTTGGGATTCGATACAGTCGAAGCCAACGAACGGTTAGGATTTCCCGCCGACTTGCGGAACTACGGCGTCGGAGCACAAATGCTCAACGATTTGGGAGTTCAAAAAATTCGCTTGATTACCAACAACCCGCGCAAAATTGCAGGGTTGAAAGGTTACGGGATTGAAGTAGCCGATCGCGTCCCCTTACTAATTGAAGCCACAGATTACAACTCGATCTATCTGGCAACAAAAGCCGAAAAACTCGGTCATATGCTACTGCAAACTTATTTAGTAACAGTGGCGATTCAGTGGAACGAAAAAGCAGAAGGAAAAGAGGAAGATTCTGCCATTCAAAATCGGTACGAACACCTCGAAAAACTGCGGCATTTGGCGGCTAACCAGCACTTGCTGCTGCAAGAAGAAGCGCGGCCGGTGGGCATAGCCCTGTTCGGAGAAGGCTCTCTCATCGTTCACCTGGGCTTCGATCAAGCCGGACTCGCAGCCCCCGACTGGTACTCGGAGGTAAACCATCCTTACGTCAAGGCGATCGGCCAAATTCTGGGTGAAATCAGCAATGAGCCGAATTTGCAAACATTAGAATTCATGGTTTCCTCCGGTGCAGATCCGCTCAAAACCCTGCAAGTCCAGCTCGATCGCGAGACATTCGTTTTGCCGGAATTAACCGGAATTTGCGATCGGCTCGAACCTCAAAAAATCTACAGTTTTGCTCCTCTTCCCTGAAGGCAGAAGGTAGAAGCCAACCCCCCCCTACCCAGGGCAGTTTCATTCTCTTGTAGGGGCAATCCCCCTGTGGTTGCCCCGATATCTGAAACCCCGACCCGCTCGTCTATGGTGGGGCGGGCACTCTTGGCACCGCCCCTACAAAAGCCTGATTTTCCGTAGGGGCAATCCGACCCCTACTCCCCGTGGTTGCCCCGAAACAGCCTTGCCCCTACCCCAGCAGGGGGGAAGGCTGAAGCCAAGAAAAACTGTCAATTTCAGAACAATACTTGTTGATATCAGCATCTTCCTTTCGTCAGAAAGCAGCCACCAATAAAAACAGTGAATAACAATGTTGATTGCCGTCTAATATTATGTCCGGTCGATTACCAGAAATCAGGTAGG
This sequence comes from Microcoleus sp. AT8-B5, assembly GCF_036705565.1. Classification (NCBI taxonomy): domain Bacteria; kingdom Bacillati; phylum Cyanobacteriota; class Cyanophyceae; order Oscillatoriales; family Microcoleaceae; genus Microcoleus; species Microcoleus sp. AT8-B5. The sequence goes on along the minus strand of NZ_JAUBUY010000012.1, from coordinate 57,149 downwards.
GGCGGGTAAACCTGCCAATATCGGCCCATAATTGACCATCTCAAAAACCCGCCCGGCCGAGATATTATGGTCAATGTTGATTGCCGTCTAATATTATGTCCGGTCGATTACCAGAAATCAGGTAGGGGCGGGTAAACCTGCCAATATCGGCCCATAATTGACCATCTCAAAAACCCGCCCGACCGAGATATTATGGTCAAGCGATCGGACATGATATAACAAGTCGATGCAGCGAGCACTTGAGAGAGCATCGTCGATGGAAATTTATATTATTAAGCAGTATTAATAATTAATAAATTATTCAACTTAACTTTTAGTTAATGTTACATTTTTTAGACATTAATGGTGTACTTATTCCTGACAGAAGACATGAAACATCGAGCTTGCCAACAGACAGAATGAAATTCAATTCAGATTGCCTTAATCACTTTGAGAATGTCCTTCGTTCCTATCTATCATGCGCGAGTAGTAATTTCATCATCCGGGCGTGAAATATTCCCCTTCGAGGTAATACCTCCATTATTTTCACCAGATATCGCTATCCGTATTATCGGATTCACCCCTTTTCTCAACCCCAAAAATATTCACCAACACAAATATTTACGACACCAGGAAGTTCTTGAGTATCTTCGAGAAAACCAAGCACAAAACTCACCTTGGGTAGCCATTGACAATATTCCAGAACACTATCCGCCAGATGCACCAGTTGTGGCTATTGATGATTACAATGGTTTTGACCAGAACTCAGCAAAGGTACTTTCAGAATATCTAACTTAATTTCAAAGGTTAGGAAAAAAGTATCGGAATAGAGAGGGTGAATTTGACATGGAAATGAACGTTGGTGACTTTTTGCACCGACTCGATCTCAGGGGACAAGCACTTAAAGGCACCAACCTTGGCGGTGCGGAACTCCGGGGAGCCAACCTCCGAGGCACGGATCTCCGAGAAACTAACCTCAGCGGCGCTATGCTCAGGTATGCAGACCTGATTGAAGCCGATCTCACAGGCGCTAATCTCAGCGGGGCGGATTTATCTGAATCATTTCTTAATTTAGCTAACCTCACTAGAGCTGATTTGACTGGTGCTGTCCTCCGAGAAGCTAATCTCGTAGGAGCCGAATTCACGGGCGCCAACCTCAAACAAGCAAGTTTGATCAAGGCTAATTTAGTAGGAGCAAATCTCCACGAAGCCAACTTAACCAGAGCCAACCTCAGTGGGGCGGATTTACGCGGTTCTCAGTTGAGCGGCGCCATTTTAGACAAGGCCGTATACAACAACCGGACTATCTTTCCCGATGATATTGATCCGGGTGCAATGGGAGCATTTTTGCTAGCTCCCAATGCTTCGCTCCCTGGCTTAAATCTGGCTATGGTAGATTTGACCGAAGCGGATTTAAAAGGAGCCGATTTGCGGCGGACAAACTTATACAAAGCTATTTTATTTGGTGCAAAACTCGATCGGGCAAACTTAGCAGGAGCCAACCTCAGCGGAGCGGACTTGAGGGAAGCTAGTTTGAGCGGCACGATTTTGGAGAAAGCTGTTTACAGCAACCAGACTTTGTTTTCAGAAGGTATCGACCCCAGTCTGGGCGGAGCTTATTTAATTGCTCCCAATGTATCGCTGCAAGGGGTAAATTTAACCGGAGCCGACTTAAACGGGTCAGATTTAAGCGGAGCTAATTTGAGCGCTTCTAACTTAACTTCGGTCAATCTCAAAAATGTAGACCTCAGCAGAGCTAGCTTAAAAAAAGCTTACCTCAAAGGTGCAAACTTGGAGGGAACTGATTTAAGAGGAGCCGATTTAAGCGGCGCAATTTTACACCAAGTAAACTTGAGTTCTGCTGACCTCCGGGGTGTAGACTTAACAAGGGCTGACCTCAGTGGCGCTAATTTAAGGGATGCCGATTTGAGGGAGACAGATTTCACCGGAGCTACTTTGCTGTTCGCGAACTTGAGCGGGGCAGACTTAAGAGGTGTAGATTTGACAAAAGCTGACCTCAGTGGCGCTAAGTTAAACGAAGCCGATCTCCGAAAAGCAGATTTGATGAGAGTAAATTTGGAGGGAGCAGATTTAACTGAGGCCGACTTGAGCGATGCTCATTTATTCCGAGTTAATCTCAGAGGTGCTAACCTGAAAGGTACTAACCTCAAAGGCGCAAGTTTAAAAGGGGTATTTTTGACCGACGCTTATTTGAGCGAAACGGATTTGACAGATATAGATCTGAGTCCGAGTTTTTTTGAATTGCCACTAGAATCGGAATGGTAATTAGTTGACTGTTAACAATCAAAAATCTACAATCAAAACTCGCCCCGCGAAAATTGCTCGATTATTAACAATCGAAAATCTAAAATCTAAAATCTAAAATGGATCGACCGTTAGGCTCTGTTATTCAAGGTTCCCTGAGCAAGGGATTAGAAGTGCGACTGCACGCCGATGTTTCGGTGGAAGATATGAGGGTGGGGAAATTTCTAGTTGTGCGGGGGGTGCGATCGCACTTTTTCTGTATGCTCACCGACGTATCTCTGGGAACTTCTAGCGCCCGCATTTTATCGAATCCTCCCAATCCCGACGACGATTTTCTGCTCGCAGTGCTAGCAGGTAGCAGCACCTACGGTACGATCGAACTGTCGCCGATGTTGATGTTGACTGCTGAGAGAGAAAAACAGCAGGCAATTTTCGACCCGACGAAAAACGGCCCAGTTCGCGAGAATAAGCTGGCGTTAGGAAATTTGGCTTCTTTTGAGTCACAAACGGGCGCGGATATTGAGTTGCTGCCGGTCAAAACTATTCCCAGCCACTTTTCGCAGGTGTTTGATGCCAAAGAAAGTGATTTTCGGGCAGTTTTTGGCTGGGAAGATGACCCGTATCGCCGCAATTTTGCGATCGGCAAACCGATTGACATGGACGTTGCTGTGTGCTTGGATTTAGATCGATTTGTGGAACGCAGCAACGGCGTTTTTGGGAAGTCGGGAACGGGAAAATCTTTTCTGACGCGCTTGCTATTGTCGGGAATTATTCGCAAGCAAGCTGCTGTTAATTTAATTTTTGATATGCACTCGGAGTACGGGTGGGAAGCTGTTTCGGAAGGGAAACAGTTCAGCACTGTTAAAGGTTTGCGGCAGTTATTTCCCGATAAAATGCAGATTTATACCCTCGATCCAGAATCGACAAAACGCCGGGGAGTCCGCGACGCTCAAGAGTTGTTTTTGAGTTTCGATCAAATTGAAGTGGAAGATATCTCCCTCGTACAGAGAGAGTTGAATTTGTCGGAAGCTAGTATCGAAAATGCGATCATTTTGCGAAACGAGTTGGGTAGCGGTTGGATCAACAAGTTGCTGGAAATGAGCAATGAAGATATTTCAAGGTTTTGCGAAGAAAAGCGGGGAAATAAGTCTTCGATTATGGCTTTGCAGCGGAAATTAGAGCGTTTAAACGATTTGAAATACATTCGGAAACGCTGTCCCAAAAATTATGTAACTGAAGTTTTGCAGTGTTTAGATGGTGGGAAGAATGTAGTAATTGAGTTCGGTTCGCACTCGGATTTGCTGTCCTATATGTTAGCGGCAAATGTGATTACTCGCCGCATTCACGAAGCTTATGTACGCAAAGCTGAGAAGTTTTTGCAGAGTAAAAATCCGTGCGATCGCCCGCAGCCCTTGGTGATTACCATTGAGGAAGCTCACCGCTTTCTCGATCCGGCGATCGTGCGATCGACTATTTTCGGTACAATTGCCAGAGAAATGCGAAAATACTTCGTCACCCTGCTGATTGTAGACCAGCGCCCGTCAGGAATCGACGCGGAAGTCATGTCGCAAGTCGGAACACGCATCACAGCCTTGCTAAACGATGATAAAGACATCGATGCTATTTTTACCGGCGTTTCGGGAGGGCAGAGTTTGCGATCGGTTTTGGCAAAACTCGACTCCAAACAGCAAGCATTAGTTTTGGGCCACGCCGTACCGATGCCCGTAGTCGTGCAAACTCGTCCTTACGACGAGCAATTCTACAGAGAAATTGGGGATATTGACTGGCAAGAAATGCCCGATGAACAAGTATTTGCCGAGGCAGAATCTGCTAAAATGGATTTAGGATTTTAGATTGACAACTGCTAGATTCCTTACAGAACTTAGGCAAATGTTACTGTAAATTAGTCTTTGCGAACAATTGGCGATCGCTGGCAATGACAGAAATATCTGATTTTTGCCTCAGTTATAAACTAGAAATTGCGATCGAACGTCCAAAAAATTAGGCCCCAGCTTTGAGTCAGAAGCTTTTCCCCTTTCACCCCCTTACCCCTCATCCCTAACGGCCCAAAATTTGCTTAAGCTTAAACATGATGGAGATGATGGAGCCTAGGGGCACAATGAAAGTCAAACAGGGCAACAGCCAGCCTTTATACACCTTGTCGTTACTCGTAGCAGAATTTGCTTAGCATATTTAAATCAAAATGTCAATAAATATTTTAAACAGTTACTGGCATCTAATACGGCGATCGAGTTCGGTTATCTCGCATCCCACCATCTAGGCAGCGAGAAAATTTCAAGCGATGATGGAACAGAGAGCAAAACAAAGCCCTCGAATAGCATGAGTCTGTTTGCATGAGTATTGTTAAGTTGAGTTGCAGTTAAAACTAACAGGGAATTCAAAACCTTAAGGAAAAATGTAGAATCTTGACCTTAAGACAGAGGTTTTTACTCTTTACGATCCTCAAAATTGGGAATAATATTGAGAAAACTAAACTCTTGCTCCACTTCGCCTTGAACTAGCCGTTAAAGCTAGCGAACTACCGAAAATCGACGGCGATTACTGGAAATCAAGCACAAAAGCAATCCCAAACAAAAAGCTTCTACCGATCGTCACCGATAAACAAGAGGGGAAACATCCCCTTTGTCGCAGTCTTTATCCCACTTGCAAAAGTGGGACAGGGTATCACCAACTTTTTATCTGTTGTTACAAGGAGTGCAATACTCACCCATGTCCACCACAACCCCCAAAAACAAAACAGTGAAAGCCGATCGCATGGGCAGCCGGCCATACTCCTCAACGGATACGGTTCGTACCTATCTGCACGAGATCGGTCGCGTACCCCTGCTAACCCGAGAAGAAGAAATTGTTTTCGGGAAGCAGGTGCAGCAAATGATGAAATTAATCGAAGCAAAACAAGCACTTGCTAAAGAATGGCAGCGGGATCTGACAGATCAAGAGTGGGCCGCCGAAATGGAGTTGACCGAACCTGAACTTAGCCGCATCTTACACATAGGGCGGCGGGCCAAGCAAAAGATGATTGAAGCGAATTTGCGGCTAGTAGTGGCGATCGCCAAAAAATACCAGAAACGCAATATGGAATTCTTGGATTTAATTCAAGAAGGCACCCTTGGTTTAGAACGAGGAGTCGAAAAATTTGACCCGATGCGGGGATACAAATTTTCCACATACGCCTACTGGTGGATTCGGCAAGCAATTACTCGCGCGATCGCCCAACACGCCCGCACAATTCGATTGCCAATTCACATCACCGAAAAACTCAACAAAATCAAAAAAGTGCAGCGGGAACTCACCCAGCAGTTGGGCCGGTCTCCCTCCCCTGGGGAAATTGCCGCGGCCTTGGAACTGCACCCTTCCCAAATTCGGGAATATCTGCTGATGGCAAGACATCCAGTTTCTTTGGACTTGCGGGTAGGAGACAACCAAGATACCGAACTGCAAGAACTCTTAGAAGACGAAACTGCATCTCCAGACAACTACATTACCTCGGAATTGCTGCGGCAAGACCTCGATACTTTGATATCAGAACTTACCCCCCAGCAGCGAGATGTAATAATTCTGCGCTTCGGTTTGGAAGACGGCACTGAAATGTCACTGGCGAAAGTCGGAGAACGGTTAAATCTCAGCCGGGAACGGGTGAGGCAGCTAGAACATCAAGCCCTTGCCCACCTGCGCCGCCGCCAATCTCAAGTCCGAGAATACTTGGCTAGTTAGTCACTAAAAAAGTTGAGATTTCTCAAAATCTCAACTTTTTTTTTCGTGTTGGCCCTGCTGGGAAGGATAATTTTATACCAGTTAAAAAAGAATGGACTGTAGGCCGGTGCTCCAAACCCTTATGGAATAGGTCACGCCAAATTATTCAATTCTTTAATATAAAATCTCAAATCTAAAATGGTATCATTTGACAATTCCCGCATCCAGGATACCCGCCACGTGATTCATCCGTCCAGAAATAAAAAACCTGTATCCGAGAAACTTGCCGAACGTATTTATCTCGCGCAAGTCAATGGTTCAATTCTAAAATCTAAAATCTAAAATCTAAAATCGCGCAATCGATTGACGGGTCGATCGCCCGATCGGGGCGGAGGCAAAATTTGTCCAAACTAATCTTAGATTTAAGTTCAGGAACCGGGCGGGCGATCGTTCATTCAAGTTAATAGCCAACATTAAGCCAAGTACCCGGTTTCTCTACAATCTTGGTGAAACTGGTACAAGAGGCGCTTGGAACCAGTTATTTTAAATTTTGGGGTCTGGAGTGGTTTTGACTTATTTGATATTGACAGGAAGTTTAGAAGCGATCGCGATCGTGCTTGCTCTGTTGCCCGGTAACTTGAGCATCGCATTACCCGCAGGCCGATCGCACAACTCGGAGATCAAATCCGGCGTTTTAAGCTCGCAATCTCCCCCAAACCCTCCCCCAGATACAGCTAGCACAGGTTTAGCAGATGGCATTTACCTCTACGGTCAGTCGAGCAAGCCAGAGGAACTTAAACAAGAATATTTTGTATTTGAAATGCGACAGAGTAAGGTGGTCGGCGCTTTTTACCTACCTCGGTCTGCTTTTTACTGTTTTTACGGCACGGGCGATCGAACTCAGTTAAATTTAACAGTAGTGGACACTTACGACGGCAGTCGCTCTCCCTACTCGGTAAATCTGGAACAGTATTACCCAATTTCTACCATCAGCGAGAACGATCATCGCATCTTGGGTCTTTGCACGGAAGCTCACAAAGAGCAGGTGTGGGAAAAGTAGGAAACACGCGCTGCGCCACCAGTCAATCGATTTTAGATTTTAGATTTTAGATTTTAGATTTGAGATTTGAGATTTTAGAATTGAAGAAAGCAACCTCACTGATAAATCGGGCGCCCCCGAACCAAGTTGCTTTCGGTCAGGGTTCAGGAAACAGTAGTAAAATTGCTCTTGATTTGAGATTTGAGATTTGAGATTTGAGATTTGAAGAAAGCAACCCCACTGATACATCGGGGGCGCCCGGACCAAATTGCTTTCGGTCAGGCTTCAGGAAACAGTAGTAAAATTGCTCCTGAGTTGAGAATTTCTTCGGACGGACACCACACACATGGCAAAATGAAACTGCGTCGGAAAACACTATCGATAATTGGCATTACCATCGCTGGATTGACTGGGATTCTGTATGTCGCCTCCTCAAGTATCCTCTTGGGCAGCCTGATCAAAGCAGAGGAACAAGAAGCCACACAGGTTGTCAAGGGAGTGCTCAGCGTGTTCGGGCAAACTGCCGACGACTTCAACTCGCGCTTTGCCGACTGGTCTGCGTGGGACGACACCTACGATTTTATCCAAAACCGCAACTCAGAATTCATTGACTCCAATTTAATTCCAGAAGGGCTGGCTAATATAAGAGTTAATATAGCCGTATTTGTCAATACTTCTGGCAAAATAGTTTACGGTACAGGTTTAGACAGCGAAAAGCTGAAATTAACTCCTGTTCCAGAAGCATTAAAACAGCGTATTTCTCTAAGCGACCCGCTGTTGCAGCACCCCAACGCCAAAAGCAGCCTCGCTGGTATCATGCTGCTACCGTCAGGGCCAATACTGATTACTTCTCGGCCTATTCTCACGACTAAAAGCACCGGCCCGATCCGAGGTACGCTGATCTTCGGGCGCAATTTGGATGCTGCAGGCATTGCGAAGGTTTCTAAAATTACTCGCTTGCCGCTAATCGTACACAGCGTGAATGAGGCTAGGTTGCCTGCAGACTTTGAGCAAGTGCGGGAGAAACTGTCGGAAAAAAAACCGATTTTGGTGCGTCCTTTAAGCGAAGATTCGATCGCAGGTTACGCCCTGATCCGCGATATTTACAACCAACCTGCGCTGCTATTGCGGGTGGATATTCCCAGAGAAATATATCGGCAAGGTCAAATTAGTTTGCTGTACCTGCTGGTGTCTGTAGCGTTAGTGGGAATTGGGTTGATCGGCTGCACTCTGCTACTGCTAGAGCGTCTGGTGCTGTCTCGGTTGAGCGGTTTAGCGAAAGCAGTCAACCGCGTCAGCAGCAGTCAAGACCTCTCGGTGCGACTACCGGTGACGGGGGAAGACGAGTTGTCCGACCTTGCCCATACTATCAACGGAATGTTGAGTGCGATCGCGATCGCCGACAGCGAACAACTTGAGGAAAAAGCCCGCTACCGAGCCGTAGTCGAGCAAGCTACAGATTGTATATTCCTGTGGGACGCTCAAACCAAACGCCTTTTGGAAGCCAATACAGCGTTTAGAGACCTGCTAGATTACAATCTTGATGCGATTTCGCAACTAACTATTTACGATATCATCGCTTACTCTAAAGACCTAATTGACAACAATATCGAGTTACTGCTGACGGACAAACAATTCAGAATTGGCGAAGTTCTCTACCGCCGCCGAGACGGTTCCTGCGTGGATGTAGAAGTGAGCGGGAGCGTGATTTCCTACGGTGGCCGCGAGATTATTTGCACGGTTGTCCGTGACATTACCGAGCGTAAGCAAGCCGAAGCCGAACTACGAGCCTCGGAAGAACGCTACAGACTTTTGTTTAAAAATAACCCCCATCCGATGTGGGTTTACGATTTAGAAACTCAGGAATTTATAGCCGTCAATCAGGCTGCTATCCAACACTACGGCTACACTCGCGACGAATTTCTCAACATGACCGTTGCGGACATTCGTCCCCCCCAATATCTGCCGAAATTGCTAGAAAATATATCCCAAGTAGATGCCGGTATTGAGTTTGCAGGTGTGTGGCAGCACCAGAAAAAAGACGGAACAATTATTGATGTAGAAATTACTTCTTATGCTCTGGTATTTGATAGCAGAAATGCTGAATTAGTGCTGGCTCACGATGTGACCGACCGCTTGCAAGCCGAGGCAGAACTCTACAAGGCAAAGGAAGCAGCAGAAGCAGCTAATTTGGCTAAAAGTCAGTTTTTGGCTAACATGAGCCACGAACTGCGAACTCCTCTGAATGCGATTATCGGTTACAGCGAGATCCTGCAAGAAGAGGCTGTTGATTTAGGCGAAGAAAATTTTGTGTCGGATTTGGAGAGAATTCACAATTCAGGCCAGCTTTTACTTTCCTTAATTAATGATATTCTGGACTTGTCGAAGATTGAAGCTGGTCACGCCGAAATTGAATTAGAAACTTTTGACGTGTCGGAGGCAGTTCAAGATGTAGCCAAAACTGTTGCACCGCTATTTTTGCGAAACACTAATCGCCTGAATGTGGAGTGTCCTAATAATATTGGCAAATTGTATTCCGATCAAATTAAGTTTACTCAAATTTTGTTTAATTTGCTCAGTAATGCAGCTAAGTTTACTCATAAAGGAACAGTTACACTCAGCGTTGAAAGAATTAAAAATGACGAGAATAGTTGGGATTCGGAACAGTTGATTTTTAACTGTACTGATACGGGGATTGGGATTACTCCTGAACAGCTACAAAAGTTATTTCAACCTTTTACGCAAGCGGATGCTTCGACTACCCGCAAGTACGGAGGAACGGGTTTGGGTTTGGCAATAGCGCAGAAATACTCTCAGATGCTGGGGGGAGAAATTACTGTGACTAGCGAGTTTGGCAAGGGGTCAACTTTTACTCTGATGTTGCCAGCATAGCTCGATTTTAGATTTTAGATTTTAGATTTTAGATTTGGTAAAAAGTCCTGACTAGAAACAACATAAATACGGTTTGTAGTCAGGGCTTCATATCATGTCCGATCGAGTTACCGCGATTAAAAGGGCGGGTTTTTGAGATTGTCAATTATTGGCAGATATTTTTCGTGAGGGGATCCCCTACCGTATTGGGGGTAATCGACCGGACATAATATCAGTCCACTCCCAATCAGCTTTTAGCTAATTAGGACTAAACTTTTGAAGACCAACAACATTAATACTCAATACCTGCTTGAGCTTTAATCCCTTGTTCTCGGAATGGATGCTTAACTAAAGTCATTTCTGTCACCAAGTCGGCCCGTTCGATTAGCGCGGGCGGGGCGCCTCTGCCTGTTAAAATAATGTGGGTTTCTTCGGGTTTTTGGTCTAACCCAGAAAGCACTTGCTCTACTTGCAAATAACCTAGTTTTAATGCTATATTAACTTCATCTAGAAGAACTAATTTAAATTCGGGATTGCAGATAAAAGTTAGGGATTTTTCCCAGGCTTTTTGAGCTGTTTCGATATCTCGATCGCGGTCTTGCGTGTCCCAAGTAAAGCCTTCTCCCATTGCGTGGAATTCTAGCTGTTTTTCCCAGAGTTGAAAAACCGCTTTTTCTGCGGGTTCCCAAGCTCCTTTGATAAATTGTACTATGGCGACGCGGTATCCGTGACCGAGCGATCGCACAACCATTCCCAAAGCTGCCGTGGTTTTGCCTTTCCCGTTACCCGTATTGACAATTATTAAACCTTTGTCTTTGGAAGCCCCGGCAATTCGCTGCGCCTGTACTTCTTGTCGGCGCTGCATTTTTTGTTTGTGCTGTTCGGCTGTTAGGGAAGTTGTTTCTTTAGTTTCCATTAGATTTTTTTAACGCAGATTAGGGACTCAGAAACCGGGTTTTTTAATACATACTTCGATGCCACCCGCAGATTCGGGAAAAAACCCGGTTTCTCGGCTTCGGATTTAGCTATTATGTCCACAGCGATCGCAAGTTTAGCACGAAACCGGGCAAAACATCTTCTCCTGAAAGTTCTGTTGGACATTCCAAAACTTCTATTTCTTGTCCTTGGCGATAGATTTCGACTCTCCGGGTTTTGCGGTTGATTAACCAGCCTAATTTGACTTGGTTATTCATGTATTCTTGCATTTTGTCTTGAGTATCTTTGAGGCTGTCTGTCGGCGACATTAACTCTAAGACAAAATCCGGGGCAATGGGAGGGAATTTTTGTTTTTGTTCGGGAGTGAGTGCATCCCATCTTGATTTTTCAATCCAAGAGACATCGGGAGAACGGTTGGCACCGCTTGGCAGTTTGAAGCAAGTTGAAGAATCGAAACAAATTCCCAGTTTAGTTTGTCGGTTCCAAATCACAAAATCCGCATTAATTTCTGAATTGTAATTTCCGGTTTCTCCTCCTGTGGGTGGCATAACGATTATTTCTCCTTCGGCGTTGCGTTCAAATTTGACATCGGGGTTTTCGCGACACAGTTGATAAAATTGGTCGTCGGTTATTTTGGCGATCGAGTTGAAGTTAATGGTAACTGCTATCATGGTATTTTATCAGGATGCGTTGGGACTTTTAAGCCAGATTATGTATATGAATGCGGCTCAATGCCGAGCGATGCAGATGCTGTAAATATTATTAAGGGTTAAGAGGATTTAATGGATATCTTTTTATGCACTTTTGCTCATTATATCACATCCTTATAACTAGCTATTAATAGTTTTATCAAACGCTTTTTGGAGGAAACACTTACAGACATACCAATAATAAAATGCAATGTTGATTTCGCTAAACAGTTTAGGTAGTCCCTCTAGTAAACTGGAGAATATTTTGTTTTTTATATGCAGGGCATCGACGCCGATCGCAAAAAACAACAAGCCTACACCCGCTAACAATATTTGGTAGGGAGTTAACTGTAGTTCTCGCCGAAAAAACCATCCGTAGGAGGACAAAACCACGGCGTATAAAAGACTTACTCCGAGCTTAGGAATTCCCCCTGCTACCATATATATATGAATTCTGTAAATTTCATTTAGTAAAAATCCACCTGTTAACAAAGCCGAAAATAGAATAAATCGATTTTCTGAAGTGCGCGGTTGAATACTTTGAGCTAATTTATAGGTGAAAGTACAAATAATGACGGGTACAGAACATAAAACTTGAAAAGTCCGAGTTAACAAAGCGACATTGGGATGGGGATAAGCATAAGGCGGCAAGAATAAATCGCTGACTTTTAACCCGGAAAGTTGAGTGAAAAATATCAGTATCGCCACCACAAATAAGGATAAACAATTGAGTCTAACAACCAAACGAGAAATAGTCATAAGCAATTAATCCCCAAAATTAGGTTTACTGCCCAAATCAAAAAAAATTATATCACCAATATCTCTGGATATTTTGCTAAACTTAATCATGAGTGTTATCAAAACAAGGAGACAGTCATGCTGTCAGTGAAAGAAGCAGAATCGATCGTTCTAAATTTGGCGCAACCCCTCGACAGTCAGCGGGATGTAGAAACTGTAGACTTGCTGGCAGCATCGGGGCGCATTTTGGCTGCGGCAGTCACTGGTTCCCTTGATTTTCCTTATTGGGATAATTCAGCAATGGATGGGTACGCGGTGCGGTTTGCGGATGTGGAAAACTGTAGCGCCGAAAAACCAGTGGTACTCGAAGTAGTTGAAGAGATTCCAGCCGGATATCAGCCTCAAAATACCGTAAAATCGGGGCAAGCGGCGCGAATTTTTACGGGGGGGGTGATGCCTGCGGGTGCTGATACGGTGGTAATGCAGGAAGAAACAAGGCGTGAGGGCGATCGTATTTTTATCTTAGTTTCTCCTGAAAAACCGCAAGCATTTGTTAGGCACAAAGGCGCTTTTTATCAAGCAGGAACAACTTTGCTAACTCCCGGTACAGTTATCAATGCCCCAGAAATGGCAGTGTTAGCAACTGCCCAGTGCATTCAAGTTCCAGTTTATCGGCGGCTGCGGGTGGCAATTTTTTCTACTGGTGACGAATTGGTATCGCCTGACGAACCTTTGGCACCGGGGAAACTGGTAGACTCGAATCAGTATGCTTTGACAGTTTTGTTGGCACAAATGGGATTTGAACCGATTCGATTGGGCATTGTTCCTGATAATGAAGATGCATTAAACAAGGCGATATCCGGGGCTGTTGCGACGGCGGATGTGGTGCTTTCTACGGGCGGCGTCTCGGTAGGAGACTACGATTATGTCGAGAAAATTTTGGCAGATTTGGGAGGAAAAGTTCACATTAGTTCTGTGGCTATTAAGCCGGGGAAACCTTTAACGGTTGCTGAGTTTAAACGAGGTGAAAAAAATTCGGATAGTCTCTATTTTGGTTTGCCGGGAAATCCGGTTTCGGCTTTAGTCTGCTGTTGGCGGTTTGTTGTGCCTGCTTTGAGAAAGATGTCTGGGCTTGGCCCGGATGCTTGGGGGCCGGAGTTTGTCAAAGCTAGGTGTAATGCTGAATTGCGATCGCACGGCAGACGCGAAACTTATGTTTGGGGTAAACTACATTTAGTTGCCGGAGTCTGGGAATTTGAACCTGCTAGCGGCACCCAAAATTCAGCTAATTTAATTAATCTCGCAAATACGAGTGGTTTAGCAGTTTTGCCACCAGGGGACACCTGGATTGTACCGGGCGAATTCGTGGAGGTTTTAAAAGTTAGTCAGTAGTTAGTGGTTATTGGTTATTGGTTATTGGTTCGGTATAAGTTCATGTAAAATATTAACAACTAAGTAATCTTCCTTCTTCCGACTTCCATCGGACTGACATCCGTTACATCCGTTACATCCGTTACATCCGTTACACAATCCGTTGCCGAACTTCCTTCTTCCTGACATCCGTTACATCCGTTACACAATCCGTTGCCGAACTTTCTTCGTATTATGAAAATTTTAATTGTTGAAGATGACCCGATGATGCAACTGGGATTAGAGCAAGTTTTAGCCGATTCCCCAGACATAGAAATAGTAGGACAAGCAGAAGACGGCTATTTAGGCGTAGCAGCAGCACTGAAACTCAAACCTGATATCATTGTGATGGATATAGGTTTGCCACGGCTCGACGGCATAGCAGCGACGCAGCAAATTAAAGCACAATTGCCAGAAGTTAGAGTAGTAATGTTAACTTCTCACACGGCAGAAACTGAAATTATTGCTGCCCTTTCTAGCGGGGCTGATGCTTATTGCATTAAAGGTGCTTCTGTAGACAGGCTGTTAGCAGCGATTGCAGCCGCCGCAGAGGGGGCTACATATCTTGACCCTCAAATTGCCCGGACTGTCATCGAACACCTCAAACCCCCCATACCTGCCTCTACAACTACTTTTGGTCAGTTGTCGCAGCGGGAATTGGAGGTGTTAAAATTAATGGTGGAAGGTAACAGCAATCCTGAGATAGCAGCGGCGCTTTACTTGAGTCCAAATACTATTAAAACTCACGTTCGCGGTATTATGAATAAGTTGGCAGTGGATGACCGCGTGCAAGCCGCAGTTGTAGCGCTGAGAACTGGATTGGTGTAAAGAAGTAAGTAGTCATTAGTCATTAGTCAGTAGTCATTAGTTATTTGTTGTTTGCTACCAAGGCTTTTCTGCTACCAATGCCCCATGCCCAATTCCCAATTCCCAATTGCCAATTCCCAATTCCCAATTCCCAAAAAGTTTATGTCTGAATGGATAGAAATCGGTAAAATTGTAGCAGCTCAAGGTTTGGACGGGGAAGTGCGAGTCTATCCCGATTCTGATTTCCCGGAAAGGTTTATCGAACCGGGGAAGCGGTGGATTTTGCGCCCTAACAAAAGTGAACCGGAACCGATCGAGTTTTTGGGCGGTCGCTATATTCCGGGCAAAGGGCTGTATGCTGTAGAGGTAGAGGGTGTGGAAGACCGCGATAGTGCTGAGGCGCTGCGGGGCTGTAAGTTGTTTGTTGAAAAGACCGATCGACCTTACCTCGAATCTGATGAGTTTTACGTCCAAGATTTGATCGGTATGGAAGTTTTTAACCAGTTAACCGGGGAAATCCTAGGCAAGGTAAGTGATATTATTCCCGCAGGTAACGACCTTTTAGAAGTAGAAACGAATCTAACTGCGCCGGAAACTGTCGCCGCAGAATTAGAAAAGCCAAAACAGCCTGAAACTCCCCAAGCAAACGCTGACCCCAGAAATACCCGCAAACCACGGAAAATTCGTGTTAAAGAGCCTAAATCCACAAAAATATTGATTCCTTTTGTGGAAGAGATTGTGCCAGTGGTTGACTTAGAACAAGGCAGAATTGAAATTGTGCCTCCTCCTGGTTTGTTGGAATAATATCATGTCCGGTCGCTCGACCGGATATGATATTAGTTATTAACAATGCCCAATCCCCAATTCCCAATTTCCAATATTAATCATTTCCTTTATTTGTATACCGCACTATCAAGTAGCTGATGGAAAGCGCGAAAATTGCAGTCGCCAAACCAATCAAGTCGGCTGCGGTTTTTTTTTCCAAGTCAAGAATAATGATTTTTCTAGATACTGCTATCAAAGAAGTTACAATAACCAGCTCAACTTGAATTACGTGCTTTTTCAGATAAGCTGTAATATTTTCCAATATTTCCAATGCAATTAAAACATTTAAAAATAACCCAAATATCACAAACAACGTGTCTTTTAAAAAATTATCAGTGTGGTTTGCCAATTCTTGTGCTAAAAAAATCACCAAATCGGCAACGCTGACGATAATTACCAAAATCATCGCCAGTGATAAAACTTTCGATATTATTACTTCTACACTTTCTGTAAAATGCAGAAAATTTTCATCATTGCTTAACTTCGCAATTTGCCTAAATATTTTTTTCAGCATACCAGTGATTTAGTCATCATTTTTGATGATTTTGTCATTTTTCGGTACGCTTTGCAAGCGCAAAACTCTCTGATTGCCTGGTTTCACGGTGGCAACCCGGGCACTGGGGAAGGCGACTCTCTCTGCCTGTTATATTTTATAGTTTTTCGTGTCAGCTAGGAATCGATCGCACGCGATGAACTCCTGCTTAATAAATTTTTGCCATAAAAAAGCCTCAAACTATTGTCTAGCAATATTTTGAGGCTTTTAAGGCGCGGTGCTAATACTGAACTAACTATCTATTCTCAACAGAGAATGATGGTTGACTCCCAGCTTGCTCCGACGCAATATAGAAGATAGCTAAAAATTTAGCTCGGGTGGTTTAGTAGCGACGAGAATTGCCACCGCGATCGTTGTTACCCCAGTTACCGCCGCCACTAGGACGTTCTTCACGGGGTTTTGCTTTGTTGACTTTGAGGTCGCGACCCATCCACTCAGCACCGTCAAGAGCCTCAATGGCTGCGGCTTCTTCGGCTTCAGTAGACATTTCTACAAAAGCGAAGCCCCGCATCCGACCTGTTTCCCGGTCAGCAGGCAACTGAACGCGCTTTACTGTACCGTACTCTCCAAAAGTTTGGTTGAGGTGCTCCTGCGTTACTTCGTAGGATAAATTGCCGACATAGATTGACATTGAACATTCTCCAGAATCAGAGGGTGTAGAGATTTAAATCCGGAGGAACGCCGATCGAACGAACTGTACTGCCGAAAATAAAGCCTTGTAAAAAAATCATAGCACCTATAGGTGCAAACTGCAATTGTCTGACTCAATTAATTAAAAATAAGGTAGAAGGCCTTCGCCAGAAGGCATTCTGCGGAAGGAAAAACTCCCAATCAAGAAGGAACAACTCAGAATAAATAAATTTAATATAAATTTAATTTTCCTTGTTTCCGGGCTCTGCCGGGGAAACGCTGTTTTTAGGCTGCGTAATGGCATAACGATTTTAGGTTTTAGATATGGGATTTGGGATTTAAGATTTATGTGTAGGGTATGTCCGGGTTCAAAATTGCTCGATCGAGAGAGGTTGTTATCCTAAAAACGGATACAAGCCCCGGACTCCTGTCGCCAAGAGTGCAAAATTTTAGACTCTTGTTCAAGATCCCAGATTCATCTGTGGAGTAAATCTCCAATCTTTCAACTGAGGGCGATTGACTCAGAGATCCCCGAACGTCAACCACGTTCTTCCCCATGTCGATCGCCCGCTGGTTCCCGCTCGTTCGGCGGTGATGTGTAGCATCCCGTCGTTCGATGGCAGCTCAAGAAGTGACGGCGAGGGTGGATTTTTGCCAATTAAATTCCTCAACTTCTGCGACAGTTTCTGCCCCAACCAGCACCAACTGCACCGCACAAGCTTTTAACTCAGGCTGTTTGGAATCTGGACAGCTTGCAGCATGAGTCATGGCATTGGCTTCAGCGCCTTCGGCCCACAGAGAACCCCAGTGCATCGGTACAAATAGCGTACCTGGGGCGATCGCCTTTGTGACTTTTGCCGGAAACTGCGCCTTGCCGCGGCGCGATCGAACTTCCAGCAAATCCCCCTCCTTAATCTGCAATTTGGCAGCATCACGGGGGTGAATTTCCAAAAACGGATCGGGGTGCAATTGATTAATTTTCTCTGTTCTCCCCGTCCGCGTCATCGTGTGCCAGTGTCCGTAAAGTCTCCCTGTCGTCAACACAAACGGATAATTCGGATCGGGAGGTTCTGCCAGTCCCCGCGAGTGATAGGCCGAAAATCTTGCCCGCGCGTCAGGAGTGTGAAAACGCCTGTCTGTATACAGCCGTTTCGCTTCGTTCGCTGGATGCACAGGCTCGTTTTCCCGGCAAGGCCACTGCTGCGGCCCTTCTTGGCGGATGTATTCGTGGCTCAGGCCGGTCATATCGCAAGGCTGGCCCCGCGTCAACTGCACGTACTCATTAAAAACCTCCGCACTGTTCTCGAAAGCAAAGTGTTGGGCAAAACCCAACCGCCGTCCCACCTCGGCGAAAATGCTCCAGTCGTCGCGGGCTTCCCCGGAGGGAGTGTCGAAACCGGGACAAAAGGTAACGCGGCGTTCGGAATTGGTCATTACTCCGGTTTTTTCGCTCCACTGCGTTGCCGGCAGCAGGATGTGAGCGTAGGCAGAGGTTTCAGTGGGATAGTAAGCTTCTTGATAAATAGTAAAGGGCGATCGCAGCAAAGCGGCTTTCGTGCGTTCCAAATCCGGCATACTCACCACCGGATTAGTAGCTGCAATCCACAGCAACTCAACTTCGCCAGTTTCCAAACCGGTGATCATATCCCAAGCTGTGCGGCCTGGATTCGGGGAAATACTTCCCGGTGCGATTCCCCAAAATTCCTCGACTTGGGTTCTGTGTTCAGCATTTTTCACAAATCGGTAGCCTGGGAGCAAGTGAGACAGTCCTCCCGCTTCCCGCCCTCCCATCGCGTTTGGCTGGCCGGTGAGGGAAAACGGGCCGCATCCCGGTTTGCCAATTTGACCGGTCATCAAGTGCAAATTAATCAGCGATCGCACCTTTGCCGTGCCTTCCGACGACTGATTTATTCCCATCGACCACAGAGACAAAACGCGCTGCGACTGTTCCCAGTAGTTTGCCGCCGTTTCTAACTCGCCCACAGTAATGCCGCAGCGCGAGGCTACAAAATCCGGCGTGTAGCTGCTAATAACCTCAGCAAAAGCTGAAAAATTCGCCGTGCATTCTTCAATAAACTCAGAATCTATTGCTTGCCTGCGTAACAGCAAATATGCAATTCCATTAAGCAAATCTATATCGGTACCCGGTTTAATTGCTAAGTGCAAATCCGCCGCTTCCGCAGTCGGAGTCCGCCTTGGATCTACCACAATCATTTTGACATGGGGATGCTTTTTGTGGTATTTTGCTAATCGATTGAATACGATGGGATGGCATTCCGCTGTATTGCTACCAATAATAAAAGCGCAATCTGTTAATTCTAAATCGTCGTAACAGCAAGGCGGCCCATCCGAGCCAAAGCTTTGAACGTATCCAGAGACTGCTGAAGACATACACAAGCGAGAATTAGCATCAAAATTATTAGTACCCAGACAACCTTTCAGTAGTTTCTGGGCAATATAATAATCTTCTGTTGCGAATTGACCCGAACCGTAAACACACAAAGCATCGGGGCCACTGGTGCTGCGAATTGTTTGGATGCGGTTAACAATTGCATCGAGAGCTTCGTCCCAGCTAGCGCGGCGGAAGGGTTGGTCGAGAGTATCTCGCATCATCGGATACATTAGCCGATCGCTCCGAATAGACTCTGCTACGGTTGCTCCCTTAATACAAACCATGCCCTGACTCGATGGGTGATTGCGATCGCCCCGCACTTTCCAACTTTGTTTTTTGTCGGCAACAACTTCTAGACCGCAACCTACACCGCAGTATGGGCAAAGAGTTTTTATAGTTTCCATCTGGTGATTTTAGATGCTAATTTTTGAAAGCTAATGGGTAATTGGTAATTCGTCATTATAGTCGGAACTGAGGGCTCCTGCAAATAATGTTTTAATCATTACTAACTTACCGCAAAAATGCTTCACAGCAACGGACAATACCCTGACTTAAAATAAACCGCTATCTTCTAAAACTCGCGAGCCATCGGGTTTGTAGTCAGTGGATATTCGCTCCTAAATACCTCTCTAACAGAGGTACTCCTGCCCTAAATCTTGTCACCCCACCTAGGGGAGCGAGGAAGAATTGTTGCAGGACTCAAACAGCGCGCCGATACTACTTTTGACCTTGTTGTTGATAGCAATCTGAGATTTAGTGGGCGAGTATTATGTCGCCTATTTCTGTGTTTTAACTTCTAATACGCCTCCGTTGCTGGGGCTAAAAGTTACTTGGAATTCAGCAGTTTTTTCAGCAGCGCCTGCTGTGGCACCGGCAGGAGTTTGCAAAACCGGCAGAGGAGTTTCTTTGACGAAATCTTTAGCTGCTTTATTTGTGGGATCGAACTGTAGGATATCGCCGTTTTGTTTTACTTTGACCCGATAAGTCAAGCTTTCGGTAAATGTCGGAGTTGTTCTCCATTGTTGGTCGATTTGTGCATACAACTTCTGTCCGATCGCATCGAGTTCGGCTTGGTCAGAAATCTGTGATGTGGCAGCAGCAGCGATGGGTGCAGGACTTGCAGCAGCGATGGGTGCAGGACTAGGATTCGGTGCGATCGAACTTGCTGCGATTGGCGGGCTGGGGGGAGAACTCACAATCGCCCCGGCAGTCGGCGCCGGAGGTGCAGTTTCTGCTAGTTTCGCTTGCTTTAGCTGGCTGGAAACAACCGACATATTGACCGCAGCTAAAGTAAACATTGCGACGAACCACGAGGCTGCCAGGATGCCACGTTTGATCGACGAGGCTTCTGAGGGTTCGGCAGCGTGAGACACAAAAGGTGCAGGTGCAAGAGGCCTATCAGCAACCGCAGGCTTTTTGCTAGCAGGTAATGGCATCGGTAGCGCGACGGCTTCTGTCTCCGAGTCCGTTTCTTCACCTTCTTCGTGGTGGGCGTAGCGAGAAAACAGGAACTCCAAAGCAAAGTTACGCAGTTCGTAGTATTTCGGGTCTTCCATAATCCGCGCCCGGTTGCGGGGACGGCTGAACGGAATGTGCATATCTTCGCCGATGGAAGCTGCTGGCCCGTTGGTCATCATCACGATGCGATCGGCCAAAAACAAAGCCTCATCAATATCGTGAGTAATCATAATGACGGTAATTTTTTCCTGCCGCCAAATTTTCAGCAATTCTTCCTGCAACTCTTCCCTGGTAATCGGGTCCAGAGCTCCGAAAGGTTCGTCCAAAATCAACAGTTTGGGACGAGTTGCCAGGGCTCTGGCGATCGCCACCCGCTGTTTCATCCCCCCGGACAATTGGCCCGGTCTTTTGTGACAAGCTTCGGTCAGCCCCACTAATTCCAAGTGTTCCTTGACGATCGTATTGTGTTCGTCTGCGGACTTTTCCGGGTAAACATTTTCAACGCCGAGGTGAATATTTTCTGTAGCAGTCAGCCATGGTAGTAGCGAGTAGTTTTGAAACACGACCATGCGATCGGGGCCTGGTTCAGTAATCTGCGAACCTTCCAGGGCTACTTCTCCGTTTGTCGGCCCGTTGAATCCCGCGATCATATTCAGCAAAGTTGATTTGCCACAGCCAGAGTGACCTATCAAACAAATAAATTCGCCTTCATTAATAGTCAGGTTTACACCGTCGAGAACGACGTAAGGGCCTTTAGGAGTTTCGTAGACTTTCGATACGTCTTTAATAGTAAGAAAGTCTTGCTTTGGCGTTTGAATTTTGGTTGTTTGGGGAGTTTTGAGAGTTTGCATATTTTCAGGATTTGGATTTTGGGTTGATGAATTAGACATGACAAATTTCGATTGAGAATTTGAAATTAGGGAGTTAGGAAGCGGAAAATGTGGAGTCTTGTTTCCTGATTTCTGGCTCCTCATTCCCTCTTCCTATTTGCTAGTTATGCTGGCAGTTTGATGGAACACTGACTGCCTATTTGTTCAATTAAGATTTCTTCAATGCGGACGGCGCGTTTGATTTTGACATTGTGAAGATAGTCGATCGGGTCGTCGAGATTAAACACAGTGCCGTCAAATAGCTCGATCGTCCGGCGATCTCTGGCAATATCCGGCAAACCCAATTCCCGTACTGCTTGACCGAAAACATCGGGCCGCAAAACTCGATCGACCACTTCCACCCAGTTTTTCGGGAACGGGATCAGTCCCCACCGAGCCATCTGCGCCATCACCCACACCATTTCTAGGCGGTCTGGAAAATTGGTTTTGTCAACAGAGAACTGGTTGAAATTGTAGAGCATTTCTGGTTCTGCCTCCGTACCGGAGTTGTATGGATCGATGAACCCTGGACGGATGTCTTTGGGATCGGCGCCGATGTATTGTTCTTGGCTAATCAATCCTAGGACTTCTTCGCGGTTGCGGCGATCGTCGCAGTATTCGCAGGCTTCCAAAAGCGCTTTGACGAGGGCGAGGTGGGTTTGAGGATATTTCTGAGCCCAATCTTCGCTAACACCGAGAACTTTTTCGATGTGTCCGGGCAGAATATCCAGGGAACGGGCCATAACAAAACCCGTACCACTGTTGACTGCGTGCGAGTTCCAGGGGTCGCCTGAACAGTAGCCGTCAATGTTGCCTGCTTTTAAATTTGATACCATCTGCGGGGGCGGAATCACGGTCAAGCCCACGTCGAGGTCGGGGTCGATGCCGCCGGCGGCCAGCCAGTAACGGAACAGCAGATTGTGCATGGAGGCCGAGTGTACCATGCCCAAGGTGTGAACTTTATCGGGAGTCTTGGCGATCGCAGCTTTGAAATCCTCTAATGTCCGAATGCCTTGTCTGTAAAGGTCTTTGTTGAAAACAATCGAATTGCCGTTGCGAGAGAGCGTCATGGCGCTACAGACGGGTACAGGGGCTTCACCGTCGAGGCCCAACAGCATCCCGATCGGCATTCCTGCGACCATTTGCGCCGCGTCCAGCCGTCCTTCGGCAACTCCTTTGGCGATCGCTTTCCAGCCCGGTTCGCGGCTGAGAGTAACTTCTTCCAACCCGTGGGCTTTGAAAAATCCTTTTTCTTTAGCTACTACTAAGGGGGCGCAGTCGGTGAGGGGAATAAAGCCGATGTCGAGGTTGATTTTTTCCAGGCCGTTGCGGGCGATGACAGCGGGTTGTTGTTTGGCCCGGCGCTGTTTGACCCGCTTTTGCTGGTTGAGGAAGTAAACCATTTCGTTACGCAGCGCGTAGTAACTCGGATGGTTGACAACTTCCATGCGCTTGCGGGGGCGGGGAATGTTCACTTCGAGGATTTGCCCGATTTGGGCTTCCGGGCCGTTGGTGAGCATCACAATGCGATCGCTCAGTAATAAAGCCTCATCCACATCGTGAGTTACCATCACGCTGGTGACTTTGCTTTCCTCGCAAATTTTCATCAACTGGTCTTGCAAACCGCCGCGAGTTAAGGCATCGAGGGCGCCGAAGGGTTCGTCTAGCAGCAGCAATTTCGGGCGAATCGCCAGGGCGCGGGCGATCGCAACTCTTTGTTTCATCCCCCCAGAAATTTCGCCTGGGCGTTTGTCGGCCGCGTGTCCGAGTCCGACCAATTTAATGTGGTGTTCGATCACCAACTCCCGATCTTCTTGAGAGTTACCGCTGTAAATTTCATTTACTGCTAGGGCGATATTTTCGCGCACCGTCAGCCAAGGTAGTAGCGAGTAATTTTGAAACACCACCATTCTGTCCGGGCCTGGATCGCGGACTTCCCGCCCTTCTAAAGTAATCCCGCCCTGACTTGCTTTGTCGAGGCCGGCGATGATATTTAGCAGCGTAGATTTGCCGCAGCCAGAGTGCCCAATTAAGGTGATGAATTCTCCCTTTTTAATTTTCAGTTCGATATTTTTAAGAGCGATGTATTGCTCTCCGTTGGGCAAGTTAAATACGCGGTCAACGTGGTCTACTTCAACAAATACTGACATGGCAATTTTAGGTTAGTTTGTAATTTGTATGATGCTGATTATTAATTGGGAATTGGCCAAACAGGGCATTGGGCATTAATTTACAACTCATTTCTACCAGTTTGTAGTTGGCAACCATTCCCCATTCCCCATTCGCCATGCCCGATGCCCTGTTTGGCCGATGCCCGATGCCCAAATCCTATTTTTGTTCTTCAGGAACAACTTTGGAAGCAATGAAACCAACGATTCTGTCTAAAATCAAACCGACGATTCCTACATAAAGCACTGCTATAATCACTGCGCTGAGTCGAGAACTGTTGTAAGCGTCCCAGATGAAGAAGCCGATGCCGACGCCGCCGACTAACATTTCCGCAGCTACGATCGCCAGCCAAGACAAACCGATGCCAATTCTCAAGCCAGTGAAGATGTAAGGAACAGAAGAGGGAAGCAGGATTTTCCAGAAGTATTTTTGGTTGGGGAGGCGCAAGACGCGGGCGACGTTTCTGTAGTCTTGGGGTATTTGTTGAACGCCTACTGTGGTGTTAATTAGAATCGGCCAAATTGCTGTAATTAAGATTACGAAAAGTGCAGAAACTTCGTTAGCTTTCACCCCCATGCCTTCAAAGGGATTGAACTGTTGAAATACGGCCAGGGCGATCGGCAGCCAAGCCAGGGGCGGGATAGTTCTAAATACTTGAAACAGCGGATCTAAAGCATCGAACATTAGGGAGTTTGTCCCGATCAGGATTCCTAAACTGATGCCGAGAACTGTTGCTAAAGTAAAGCCGATCGCCACCCGCTGCAAGCTAGCCAAAATTTGCCAGAACAAGCCTTTGTCTGTACCGCCGTTGTCGAAGAAAGGATTGATAATTAGATTCCAGCTTTCTTGGACTGTTTTGATGGGTCCCGGCAAGCTGGACTCTGGACTGTTGCAGAGGATTTGCCAGATTATGAGCAGAACTGCAATTGCTACCAGCGGGCGGATGATTTTCCGGCGGTTTTTCTGAACCTGATCCAGAACGAAATTTACTGGATTTTTGCTTTTAGTAACAGCGAGGTTTGTTGCCATTTTTCTTTTTCCAAGATTGTGAATAATCGATTATTTGTAGATACTTTGAAGTGTTCACCGTGTCTGGGGTGGGTTGAGTTAGGAAACCCAACTCCACTCAATTAAAAAATCGGTCAACTATCAAAAGTGAACAGTCAACTGTCAACTGTGCACTAATTATGCTTTTTTGATTGCCAAACTCTTCAGATATTCTTCTGGTTTTTCGGCGTCAAACTTCACGCCGTCAAAGAATGTTTCTACACCGCGAGAACTGCTAGTAGGAATTTGGGCTGCGGGGACGCCAAGTGTTGTCGCTGCTGCTTTCCAAATATCTTCGCGGTTAACTTTATCAACCGTTGCTTTGATATCGGTAGTTGCCGGGATATAACCCCAGCGAATATTTTCAGCTAAGAACCAAGCATCGTGACTCTTGTAGGGATAAGAAGCATTATCTGCCCAAAATTTCATTGCCACAGGGCTGGCGGCTTCAACGCGACCGGTACCGTAGTCAATTTGACCCTTAGAGCGACTGATAATATCTGCGAAGGGAACTTTTAACCACCTATCTTGAGAAATGATTTGGCACATTTCATCGTGATTTTCTGGCTTGTCGCACCACTGCTGGGCTTCCAGTACGGCCATGGTAAGTGCTTTTGCAGCTTTGGGATTTTTGTCAACCCAATCTCCTCTTAAACCTAAAGCTTTTTCAGGATGATCTTTCCACATTTCTCCAGTTATTAAGGCGGTGTATCCTACCTTTTGAGTAACTAGCTGAGCATTCCAAGGTTCGCCTACGCAAAAGGCTTCCATGCTGCCAGATTTCATGTTCGCTACCATTTGGGGCGGCGGTATGGGAATCACGGAAACATCTGTATCTGGATTAATACCGCCTGCTGCTAGCCAGTAGCGTATCCACAAATCGTGGGTGCCGCCGGGAAACGTCATAGCAATAGGAACGTTTTGATTACCAAAAGCTGCTTTCAGCGGTGCGCTGTCTGTACCTACTTTTAAATCTAGGTATTTTTTGCTCAAGGAAATTGCCTGACCGTTAGTATTTAACCGGGCGAGAATGTACATCGGCACTGGCTGATTGCCTTTGGTAATAGTGCCTAATGACATTTGGTAAGGCATGGGGGATAAAATGTGGGCCCCGTCAATGCCGCCTTTTTCGGAACCGAGTTCTAAGTTGTCGCGAGTAACTGGCCAAGATGCTTGTTTGGTAACTTGTACGTCTTTCATGCCGTACTTGGCAAATAACCCTTTTTCTTGGGCGATGATTAAGGGTGCTGCGTCGGTGAGGGCGATGAATCCGAGTTTGGCTGCGGTAACTTCTGGGGCGTCGGCGGGATTGATGTTGACTGCTGGGGCGGCGGTGGGCGAAGCGCCGCCGGGAGTTGCGTTAGATGTGGTGGGACTGGAACTGCAACCGTGGGCTAGGAGGGTGCCGGCTGCTGTTGCTCCAGCGGTGATGATGAATTTTCTTCTAGAAAGGTTGCTCATTTGTCTTGAATTGTTGTTGTACTTGGAGATGGTGGAAATGTGAGATGTGAGATTGATTCGCGACCTTCGCATCGCATCTGACATTATTTAGATTAGGCGTCGATCGACACTTTGCCGATCGCCCGCGCGCTGCAAGTTAAAATGAACCCTGGTTCTAAGTCAGCAGCCGCGTCTGGTTTGCTGTCGTAGACTGTTTGGCCTTCTAGGAGTTTTTGCTTGCAAGTGCCACAGCTTCCTGACCGGCAATTGCTGTCAAGTTCGACCCCGGCCCGTTCGGCAACATCGAGAATGTACTCATCTTCGCTGCAAGCAACTTCTTTGCCCGATCGAGCGAAAATGACAGTAGATGTCTGAGGTTGGGCTGCCGAGACTGCTGTTTCGCCCTCCTCAACCGTCAATTGCAGTTGCCGGTTCAGCACAGCTACATCCCCTGTAATCTCTTTAGGAACTGCCCCAAACTGCTCGACTAACAGTTGATGCAGCAGCGGTTTGAGGTCTTCGCAAGGGATGCCTTTTTGGACGCAAGCACCCAAATGAGCGTCTTTGCCAACTGTGCCTCCCATGTAAATGTCTACACCTTCGAGGGTTTTGCCGTTCTTGCGAACTTTTGTTCCCATCAAACCAATGTCTGCTACCTGGGGTTGACCGCAGGAATTGGGGCAACCCGTCCAGTGAATTCTGACCGGTTTGGGTACTGACAGTTCAGCTTCGAGTTCCTCAATCATTGCCACGGATCGGCTTTTGGTTTCGATGAGGGCGAAGTTGCAAAACTTGGCGCCGGTGCAGGAAACCAAGGCTCGTGTCAGCGGTGCGGGCTCGATGGAAAAACGCTGCAACAGGGGTTCTTTGACCAGCGATTCTATCCGCGAGTCGGGAACGTTGGGAATAATCACGTTTTCTTCCACAGTGAGCCTGAGTTCGCCGCTACCGTAAACCTCGGCAATTCTGGCCAAATCGAACAAATCCGATGCCTGCAGCCGTCCGACGGGAACGTGGAGCCCTACATAGTTGAGCCCTGATTGTTTTTGGGCGTAGATGCCGATGTGGTCGCGTTTGTCCCAGGTGATTTCATCTTTGGGCGCGGCGGCGGGCAAAGTGCGCCCTAATTCTTGTTCGACTTCGGCTCGGAATTTTTCGATTCCGAGTTCGTCAATCAGCCACATCAGCCGCGATTTTTGGCGGTTTGCTCTTGGGCCTCGATCGCGAAACACAGTTAAAATTGCTTTGCACAAATCTACAACGTCGCTGGGACTTGCCCATGCGTTGAGAGGAATTGCAGCGTCGCAGCGTTTGGCGGAGAAGAAACCGCCGACTAATACGTTAAAGCCGATGTTGCCGTCTTTGTAAGCGGGTACGAAGGCGATGTCGTTGATTTCTGCGTGGACTGAGTTGTCGCGGCAGCCTGCGATCGCAATATTAAACTTTCTCGGCAAATTTGAAAACGCGGGGTTGCCTTCGCCGTTGTTCGTAATCATGTCTTGGACTTGGTTCGCCAGTTCCCGCGTATCTATCAGTTCGTCGGCGTCCAGCCCCGCGACTGGGGAACCCGTGATGTTACGCACGTTGTCCATGCCAGACTGGATGCTGGTCATGCCCGCTTCTTTGAGGCGGCGGAAGATGTCGGGTACGTCTTCGATGCGAATTCCGCGCAATTGCAGGTTTTGTCTGGTGGTGATGTCGGCGCTACCGTCGTCGCCGTAGCGTTGGACGATTTCTGCTAGGGTTCTGGTTTGATTGCTAGTTATGATGCCGTTGGGCAAGCGCAGCCGCATCATGAATTTGCCCGGAGTTACTGGCCGAAAGAAGATGCCGAGCCATTTGAGGCGGTGCTCGCGATCGATTTCGTCCATTGCTTCCCAGCCGATTGCGGCGAAGTGGTCGAGTTCGCCTTTTAATGCTAAGCCATCTTTTTCGGCTTTGAGTTTTTCAAACTTGTTCAGGCTCGCTTGGGCTTTGGGTTCTACTGTTTGGGTCATCGGTTTACCCTCGCTGCTGGCTTGTGTGGGGAGGTATTGACTTGGAGCATAAAGTGTGTGTTTCCTGCTAACCTTAGTGACTGTATGGATTTAAAACTGTATATTTAGTTACTAGATGGAATTTCTTTTAAGCATGGTTGGTCTTCTGTAAACTTGAGCTTGACTGGGCGCTAGCTCGAACGTCGCCAAACTATTTATGGTTATAGTTGCTACCGATGATTCGGTCGATCGCTCTGTTTCGATGCACCTTTGTTATGAGCTAATGTAAAGCCCACGATTGTAAATATTCGTATCTATTTTTACAAAATATTGAGTTTTATGAATATTTCGCATAATGCCCATGCGTTTTATACATGGGAAATGGGTAAAGAGACCCCCAAAACCGAAAAATCTCTCTAAATCTTTAGATTTAGGAGGGAAAGGGGGAAATTGGAATATCTAAAATTAATTTTGTGATTGCGATCGCAGACTTAAAACGAGATCGTCACAACATTAGAGCGGTCGCTGTCACACAGTTTGCCTCAAAACATCACATTGTGTGCTATGCCAGCGTCACTATTAATTTTCCCAGAACGAGAGATGATATAAGCATCGAATTTAAGGAACGTCTCATGCTTTTAGTTCAACTTATCCCCGGCGCTATTTCCGAAATGCTTGCCTCTGTTACGGAGACGGGTTGTTTGACTTTAGCCGATCGCTACGGCTTGATGGCCGCTGTTTTGGACGACTCTCTCGACGATGAATACAGACATTCGATCAACCGCCTGCTGCGTTCTGTGATCAAGGGAAGAGTCAAGATAGTCAACGAACTGTCGGCGATATATTAACAGGATTTAAAAATTTGATTGATTCATGCAGCGCCTAAGAGTGCAGAAACCACCGAGGGAGTTAGAAGGAACCCACGATGCCTGCAGCGGATGTAGGGCCGGAAGTTGATTGGGTGTTCTAAAAACGTGTGATCGTTCTTGCCGTATGATTTTTTTTGACTATCCAATTCTCGCTTTGGGTGGCACTTACAGAAAAAGTGCTGATTCATGAGAGCCTGTTGGGTTGAACGCTGATGGTAAAATTAGTAAAATTGCTGTGCGCGATCGGCATTTGAAGAGTTTGAGGAATGAAGTCATCCCAACCAAGGTAATTATAATTATTAGACATCTCCAGCAAAGCCTGTCTTGAACAGGCAGGATGCCTGTTCCACAATAATTATTGGAGAGGTATATTGAACAGGGCTGGCGATGAAAGACAATTTATGAAAATTATTAATCAAACAATCGAATTATTAATAGAATCCGGTCTCGGCATCTACAACATCACGCCCCATATAGCAATCCTTGCAGGAGTCATAAATTTTTTACCCCACCCCAGCCCTCCCCGAACCCAAGGGGAGGGAGTAAGAAATTCACAAATGATTTAGGATGGCTATAGCCCGCCCTCAACATACAATTTAAATGCACAACAGCTTACCAAACAAGCTGCCGTTTGCGTTAGCTGTATTGAAAATTTGACCGGAAAAATTGAAGAATAAATCGCCGTAGTTGATGTTGCCTCTTTGAGCTAGTGAGTCGGCATATCCGGCTAAACTTAGATTAGAATTGATGGCGATGAAAGCTGTATCTGATGTTTCTTTGATGGCGATGCCGTAAAATTCAAATTCCCCGCCGCCGATTTGAGCCCCTGTCACGCCGTCGTTCAAGGAATCGATCGCGTAATTCCAGCCGTTAGATAGCGTTGCTGCTGTAGCTTTTTGTTGCTGTATTGCGAAAAGGAGACAGAAACTAGCCACTGAGTAAGTCTAGTGGAGGCTGTTTTTAGCAATGGATTTCATAAAACCCTCCCTGGGAATCATTGTTAAATTGTCAAGTCTGCTCGCTCGACTGTTTTTAATTTTTAGTAAATCATACAGCAGATTCGGTGGTTGATGAAGTACAGTAGCCGCTATATTTATGTTGTGTGATTTTAATATGTAGGGTGCGGATCTGCAACCTTTTAAATAGAACTTGCAGATTGACGGGTGGCGACGCACCGATGCTTACTACAGGATTGTGTGTACTGGGAGCATCTCATATTTGTAAAAACACTTCTTCTGGCTCCTTCCTTCTTCCTCTTCCCTCTTCCCTCCTGCCTCAAAACTCCAATTTTTAGCGTGGCTGCTTTCATTGAGATGCTCCCCAGCAAGAGGGCCTCAAAACTCCAATTTTTAGCGTGGCTGCTTTCATTGAGATGCTCCCTGATGCGTAGGCCAGAAACCGGGTTTTTGTTGAGAAGACGCATGACAGTGTAGAAACCCCAAAAAACTCGGTTTCTTTGATTGTGACGCGCGGGCTAATCCCCACCCAGTGAAAAATCCTGTCACAATAAAATCAAGACTACCGAGAGACCAAGTGGGTATCGAACTCAAGCTACCGTCAGGACACTGAATCATTTAAAATTCAAGTTGGGGCGACGATCACCCCAATCATTCCCAAAACCTAGGTGTTGCCATGCGTAAAATTGTACTATTCATTGCATCTAGTCTGGACGGTTATATCGCCCGATCGAACGGCGATATTGACTGGCTGTTTACAGACCAAAATTACGGTTATAGTAAATTCTTAGATAGCATCGATACGGTTCTCATGGGTCGGAAAACTTACGAACAAGTTCTAACTTTTGGCGAGTATCCGTACCAGGAAAAAAAAAGTTATGTTTTTACAAAAAATCTAGATTTTCAAGCTACTTCGGATGTGGAAGTGGTAACAGAGTTAGAGAGTTTTGTCAATGACTTGCGCTTGCTGGAGGGCAAAAATATTTGGTTGGTGGGAGGTTCTCTGCTGATTCGCGATTTCCTGAATCAAAATTTTGTTGACGAAGTGATTCTGTCGGTGCACCCGATTATTTTGGGCGAGGGAATCCCTTTATTTGTTAATCCCATAAACACTACATCTTTGCAGTTAACTGGATGTCAGACATACAGTTCTGGCATGGTTCAGCTATCTTATGATGTCGCGACTTGAGGGCGCGCCCAATTGCTAAGTCGCTTGCAAAAATACTGTCAGTTGGTTATCAAAAAAGGTAAGATAGGAATAAGTAAGTTAGTTATCGATATATTATGTCTGCCAAAGATGTTTTTCATGAAGTTGTCAAAACAGCTTTGCAAAAAGAAGGCTGGCATATTACCCACGATCCGTTTCCGATTAGTGTGGGCGGTGTAGATATGTCGATCGATCTGGGAGCAGAAAGGCTGATTGCGGCAGAAAGGCAAGGCGAAAAAATTGCCGTTGAGGTCAAAAGTTTTTTGGCAAAATCGTCGGCAATCTCGGAATTTCACAGAGCATTGGGGCAGTTCATTAATTACCGAGCAGCACTCAAAGAAAAAGCACCCGATCGCATTTTGTACTTGGCTGTGCCGTTAATAACTTATGAAGAATTCTTTCAACTAGATTTCCCGAAAGCAAGGATCGAGGAAAATCAGGTAAAAATGATTGTTTATGATACAGCAGTTGAGGTTATTGTAGAATGGAAAAATTAATCAAATATCGGCAAATTGTGCAGCAAATGTTACTGGAGTACGGCCAGCACAAACCTGCTCACGGAGACATTGAAGTCGAGACAATTATTGATACAGAACGAGATCATTACCAAATCTTTTATGTGGGCTGGGACAAGCAGACTAGGGTGCATCATTGTAGCATTCACATTGATATCAAGGGCGGAAAAATTTGGCTTCAATGGAATGCGACTGAAGATGATATTGCTGAAAATTTAGTAATAGCCGGAGTTCCAAAAGAGGATATTGTTTGGGGATTTCAGCCGCCCTTTATGCGGAAGTATACGGGTTATGCAGTGGAATAGATCGCAGATGATGAAATGTGTTTGCTACTTTTTGTTATTAATATCTTTTTTCGGGGCCGCCCTTCCTGCTGACGCCTCTGTTTGCCGCAATTATCAAGGAAGCGAGATTTGCATTGTCGATATCAAACGCAGTGCAAAAAATTATTGGGAATACAGGGTAATTCTGAGTGTTGATGGAGTGAAACAGCCTCTGGAAGTCTACAATTGCCGCGATCGCACTACAGTTAAGAAAGATGGAACTGTTTTGACGTTTGGACAAAACAACCCTGGTGAAATCGTCTGCAGTTTTTTTAAGAAATAGCATATTTGTGACGGGCTAGAAGCCCATCCCACTCATTGTTTGATTGATTTAACTGCTTCCAAGGCTCTGCCTTGGAACCCATATAAGCGAGGCTCTGCCTCGGCTGGGAAGATGGAGGCAGAGCCTCCGGATCTGCGTTACCAGGCAGGAGCCTGGTAACGAGTAGTAATCAACTTTTCATGTTTGTTGTGGGATGGGCGTCCCGCCCGTCCTTTCTGGGCGGGCAGGACGCCCTTCCCACAAGAAAAAAGGGAAATTATTTAATTCTCATTCCGCAGTACACATTTTAGTTAGAATTTGCCGTCTACTGCTGAAACGCAACGTTCGCAAATTAGCGGATGTTCGATCGACTCTCCGACGTGAGTAGAGTAGTTCCAGCAACGATCGCACTTTTGGCCGTCTGCTTTGACTACACCAATCGCCAACTCTGGAGACTGATAACTGTACGGCAATTCCTGCAGGATGGCATTCGATTCTACCAGTTCCACTTCCGAAGTAATGAACAAATAGCGCAATTCATCTACACCCTTGCCGGTCATTGTAGAATGGTGCCCTGCAGCTAGGTCAGCAGGAATTTCTGGTTTGGGTTCGATCGCAACTAATTCTGGTTGCGGGATTTGGGCTGTTTCTACAAACACTTTTTCGGCTGGGGCTGTTTGTGCGATCGCCCCTGTTTCTACAAGCACAAGCGCTGTATCTAATGCCGGTGCGAGGACGATCGCCTGTGTTTCTGCAAGTACAAGCGCCGTACTCCGGCCCACCACATCTGCTGTCAGGAAATCAATTTGTTGTGCAATTTCTTGACGGTTGGCGGCAAACAGCAAGTGACGGAAAGCAAACCAGATTGTAAATAAGATGCCGATGACTTCAAAGAAGCCTCCCAAAAGCGGTATCTGATTCATCGTATCCAAAATCGCCAGCGTTACTCGGCCCGTTATCAACACAGAAGCTAAGAGTCCAAGTGTTACCAGCGCTTGTTGGTATTCTGTAAAAAAGTTGCCTGCGTATTCAGGCAAATTAGCCACAAACTCGGCGGCTTGATCTAAGATTGGCTGCGAATCTGAAGCCGACAGTTCAGGGACAGAATACTCTACTATCTGAGAAGGTCGATCGCTCTTTTGTGCGATCGTTTTCGGCTCAACATAAATTTTGTTTTCTGTCAAGACTTTAGCAACTTTTGCCGCTTGTTCTTCCTGTTTATCTTGTGCTGCTTTTGCTTTCTCCTGGGCCGCTAACTCGATGACTGAATTTTGCGATCGCACATAATCCACCAATTCTTCACTGCTGGGATTCAAAGCTTGCAATTGCTCTCTTTTCTCAACATCGGGAACGTACAATAAAACCTTAGCTTCCAAAGAAGAACCGATCGCCTTTTCAATCCGCGCTTTTTCCAAAACCTTGTTAACTTCGCCCCGCACTTGTCGCAAATACTGCCAGCGAGTAGCCAATTCTGGATTGTGCCATGAAGCATCAATTTGCACCCAGCCGGCTTCAAACACGGACTTGTAAGGAGTCGGATAGGGAAGGTACTGCCAAATATCCTCAGCCATGTGACACAAAACAGGTGCGATCGCCCTTGCCAAATTCTCCACAGCGATCGCAATCACCGTCTGACAACTGCGGCGGCGAAGGGTATCTGTCGCGCTGATGTAAAGTCGGTCTTTGGCAATATCCAAGTAAAAATTCGACAAATCTACCGTGCAGAAATTCTGCACAGTTTGGAAGAATCGCGAAAATTGGAAGCTTTCAAAAGCATCTTGGACTTCCGCAAAAACTTCGCCCATTCTGTGCAGCATATAGCGGTCTAGTTCCGGCAATTCCTCGTAAGCAACGGCATCTTTTGCCGGATCGAAGTCGTGCAAATTGCCCAGCAAAAACTTAGCTGTATTGCGAATTTTGCGGTAAACATCCGATTGCTGTTTGAGAATGTTTTTGCCCAAAGGCACATCTGCCGAGTAGTCTACCGAAGACACCCACAACCGCAAAACATCGGCTCCATATTCCTTAATTACTGACGCTGGATCGACGACATTGCCTTCGGATTTGCTCATTTTCCGGCCTTTTTCATCGAGCACAAAACCGTGAGTCAAAACTGTTTTGTAAGGAGCAATGCCGTTAGTTGCTACACTGGTAAGCAAGCTGGATTGAAACCAGCCGCGGTGTTGGTCTGAACCTTCCAAATAGATATCAGCCGGATAGTTTAATTCCGATCGACCTTTGGCAACTGCGGCCCAGGAAGAACCCGAGTCAAACCACACATCCATCGTGTCTGTACCTTTGCGGTAAGTGCGGCCGTTATTGCGGTAAGATTCCGGCAGCAATTCATCGATCGACAATTCCCACCAAGCATCGGAACCCTTCTCAGCAAAAAGGGCTTGCACATGGGCGATCGTTTCTTCATTTAACAGCGGTTCGTTGGTTTCTTCATCGTAAAATACGGGAATCGGAACGCCCCAAGTCCGCTGGCGAGAAATACACCAATCGGATCGATCGCCCACCATTGCAGTAATCCGATTTTCCCCTTGGGCGGGAATCCAATTCACACCGGCGATCGCTTTTAAGGCTTCATCTCGGAACCCTTCAACCGAGGCAAACCACTGTTCCGTCGCCCGAAAAATAGTCGGCTTTTTCGTGCGCCAATCGTAAGGATAAGAGTGAGCGTAACTTTCCTCTTTAATCAAACAATTTGCTTCGGCAAGGGCATCAATCACTGCGGCATTGCCATTTCCGAGGACATTTAAACCTGCAAACTGTCCGGCTTCGGCAGTGAAATTTCCGTTCTCATCTACGGGCGTTAAAACTGGTAAACCGCAGCGTTTTCCGACGATAAAGTCTTCTTGTCCGTGCCCCGGTGCGGTGTGAACTAATCCCGTCCCAGAATCAGCGGTAATGTAGTCACCGCCGGCAACAATCGGACTTTCGCGATCGAACAGCGGGTGTTTGTAGATGCAACCTTCTAATTCTTTGCCTTTGAAGGTGGCAAGTATTTTTAATTCAGTGTTAAAAGTTGCCGACAGCCGATCGACCGCATCGACAGCTACTAACATAAATTGTTGTGCGATGTGGGAATTTGCCGGCGGTTCCACCACCGCATAAGTCAGTTCTGGATTAACTGCGATCGCCAAGTTTGCCGGAATTGTCCAGGGGGTAGTCGTCCAAATCGCCGCCCAGAGGCTTGGCATATAGCGCTTGAGCTTCGACTGCAAAGATTTTGACAATTTTCTCACATGGAAGCCGACGTAGATGCTGCGCGACGTGTGACCTTCTGGATATTCCAATTCCGCTTCGGCGAGGGCTGTTTTCGAGCTCGGACTCCAGTGAACCGGTTTAAAGCCGCGGTAGATGTAGCCTTTGAGCACCATTTGACCGAAAACGCCGATTTGAGCGGCTTCGTATTCGGGTTTTAGGGTTAAATACGGGTGTTCCCAGTCGCCCCAAACGCCGTAGCGCTGGAAGGATTCGCGCTGCTGTTCCATTGTTTGCTGCGCGAAGGTGGCGGCTTTGCGGCGGAGTTCGATCGGCGTAAGATTTAGCCGATCGTCCGATTTCATGTTTTGCAATACTTTAAGTTCGATCGGCAATCCATGACAATCCCAACCGGGCACGTAGCGGACTTTTTTGCCGCGCAACATTTGGTAGCGGTTGATAAAGTCTTTGAGGATTTTGTTGAGGGCGTGGCCGATGTGGAGTTGTCCGTTGGCGTAGGGTGGCCCGTCGTGGAGGATGAACAAATCGCCTGGGTTATTTTCCGAAAGGCGATCGTAGATTTCTTGATCGGCCCAAAATTGTTGCAATTCTGGTTCCCGTTTGACGGCGTTGGCGCGCATATCAAACTTGGTTTTGGGCAGGTTTACCGTGTCTTTGTAAGATTTAGCTTCCATTTTTGAGAAACGTTTTATGTAGTTAGTTGTTAGTAGTTAGCGGTTATTTGAAAGATGATATCAAGTCCGGTTAAATAATCATAATTAAGTTGGTAGTGACAACTTTAGTCATCTCTCGTCATTGAAGAGCTGACAACCAGATATTTTAGTATAAGCGATCGACCGCACATTAGATCGAACCAAATCCGTAGAGCTCTCTCTCTTCTCCTCCTCTGCGCCCTCTGCGCCCTCTGCGGTTAAAAAATCCTTCATAAATCAAGGTTGCGCTACTCAGTCAGCCAACTGAACATTTCACCGACGGTGAGATTGAAGGATTCGGCAAAGGTTGGAACGGGGATGCGATCGCCCCGTTCTTCAAAAACTGCTAAAGTGCGATCGGCAAAATAGACAAATACCAGTTCTTCTTCCGGGTCAATCAACCAGCCCATCTGGGTTCCGTGGCCGAGACTGTGGAGAATGTTGCGGACGACTTTAGTTTGACTTTGGTCGGGGGAAAGAATTTCGATTGTCCAGTCGGGGGCGAGGGCGAAAGTGTTGGCTACTTCGCCGTTTTCATCGCGGGGAATGCGTTCCCAGGTAAAGACTGCAAGATTCGGTACTGTCGATCGACCACCAAAGGTACAGCGCAATTCTGAATAGGCGCGGGCGATGCGTTGGGGTTTGAGTACCCGGTTAATGTCAGCACCCAAATCGCTTTGAATTGTGCTGTGTTTTCCTTGGGGCATAGGTTTCTGGATAATCTGACCATCGATGAATTCGCTGGCGGGTTTGGTTTCCGACAGTTGGAGAAATTCATCGAGACTCAAAGGTTTAGAAGCGGTTTGAACCATTATTTTAAGTTGATTTAAGTTTAATTTGTATTAGTTAAGCGATCGGGCATTTAATTTATCAAGAAAATGGGTCTAAAACCCTGTCCTTCGCTTGACGGCTTTAAGGGGTCTAACTCGTTTGACGGCGAGTCCGACAGGGATTGAAATCCCTGTCTCATAGCGCAAGTCCTCTGCAAGAGGACTGAGGAGGTTGATTAACGTGAAATGCGAAACTCAACATCGAGTTAAATTGAGACTTGCAGTCGGTTTTATGCGAAACTCAACATCAAATTGAATTGACACTTGCAGTCCGACAGGGATTGAAATCCCTGTCTCATAGCGCAAGTCCTCTGCAAGAGGACTGAGGAGGTTGATTAACGTGCAATGCGAAACTCAACATCAAGTTAAATTGAGACTTGCAGTCGCTTTTATGCGAAACTCAACATCGAATTGAATTTAGACTTGCAGTCGGTTTTAACCGACTTTCGCTATGAGACAGGGAATTCATTCCCTGTCGGACTGTCGGACTGTCGGACTGTCGGACTGTCGGACTGTCGGACTGTCGGACTGTCGGACTGTCGGACTGTCGGACTGTC